>DATLTC010000096.1 GCA_035533755.1 Gemmatimonadaceae bacterium | reverse complement strand
GCATCTACTCCGCCGATCTCATCGACGCGCTGCGGGCCGAAGGGCACGCGATCGTCGTGGGCGCGGCGGGGGAGAACCTCACGGTGCGCGGCGTGCCCTGGGCGGCGATGACGCCGGGCGCTCGGTTCCGGGCCGGCACCGTGGAAGCGGAGGTCACGAGCTACGCCAATCCGTGCGGCAATCTGCGTGCCTGGTTTGCCGGCGAGGACATCGCGCGGGTGTCGCAGAAGCTGCACCCCGGGTGGAGCCGGGTGTACGCGCGGGTGCTGCGGGGCGGGGTGATCGCGGCGGGAGACCCGTTCGTGCTCCTGGCACCGTAGCGCCGCGGGCGGTCCGGCACGCGTTGGTGGCGCGCGCCGCGATTCGGTATGTCGGGGCTCCGGGCCAGGCGGTATCTTGACGCACGCCCATGCGGAACTCGTTCAGAGACATCTGGAATGCGGTGCGCGCGCTCGTCAGGCTGCGCCCATTCATCCCGTTGACGCCGTGGTCTTCCGCCATCCTCGTGTTCACGATGGGGCTGACGACGGTGATGGAAGTCACCGCGGTGGGACTGCTGGCGCAACTGCTCAACCTCGTGCTGGGCACGGGCACGGGTGGATCGCGGGTGGTGACGCTGGCGCTCCGGCTGGCGCCCGGGGCGCCGACGGTGACGCTGTCGATGATCTTCGCCGCCGCCGTGGTGCTGGCGATTGCGCTCAAGAACGCGTCGTCGTACGCCAACACCACCCTCCTGGCGCGCATCGAGCGGACCGCCACGGAGAACGTCCGGGGCGTGCTGTTCGCGCGTCTGCAGGAGGCGCCGCTCGAAGTATTCGAACAGCATTCGTCGGCGGCCCTCTCGACGCTGTTCGTGGAGGAGACGCGCCGCGCGATCGACTGCCTGACGGTCGTGATGGGACTGGCGCAGACCGTGGGGACGGCGGCGCTGTTCTTCGTCGGACTGGTGTGGATCTCGCCATTCCTGGCCGGCGCGACGCTGATCGCCGGCGCGGCCGTGGGGCTCCTGGTGTCGGGGCTGTACCGGCACTTCGCGCGTCTGGGCGGAGAGCTGACGGCGGCGAACCTGGGACTGGCCCGCGGGGCGTCGGAGGCGTTCAACGGCGTGCGCGTGGTGCGGGTGACGAATGCGCAGGACGTCATGCGCGACCGGTTCGGCGGGGTCAGCGGCGTGCAGGCGGCCACCGAGGAGCGTTTCCGGCGCGCGACGGCGCTGTTGCTGCCCGTGGTGGAGACGGGGTCGATCGTGGTGGCGATGGCCCTGCTCATCGGCGCCTTCGCGTTGCTGGTGACTCCGGGCCATATGTCGCAGGCCAAGCTGACGGCATTCGGGCTCATCCTGCTGCGGCTGGTGCCGTTGGTGAATCGGTTCTTCGGAACGCAGGCGCAGCTGCTGTATCTCTCTGGCAGCACGCGGGAGATCGCGCGCTGGCTCGACACGCCGAGATTCCCGGCGCGCGCGTTCGGCGCGCAGCGCTTCGAGGCCATCCGTGAGGGCCTGTCCGTGCGCGACCTATCGTATCGGTACCGTCCGGACCATGGGGCATTGGAGGGCGTGTCGTTCGACATGCCGTCGGGGGCGACGGTGGCTCTGGTGGGACGGTCGGGCAGCGGCAAGACCACGCTCGCGACGCTCCTGATGCGTCTCCGGGAGCCGAGTGGAGGGAGCGTGTACGTGGACGGCGTGGACTACTGGACGTTCTCGGCGGAGAGTTGGCACACGCACGTTGCGCTGGTGGAGCAGGAGCCGTTCCTGTTCAACGACACGCTCGGCGCCAACGTGGCGTTCGGATGGCCGCAGGCGACCACGGAGGACATCGAGTTCGCGCTGCACGTGGCGCATCTGGACGATTTCCTGGAGTCGCTCCCCGACCGGTTGGACACCGCGATCGGGGAGCGCGGCGTGATGTTGTCGGGCGGCCAGCGGCAACGGTTGTCGATCGCGCGCGCGATCGTGCGCAATCCGCGGTTCCTGATCCTGGATGAGGCGACGTCGAATCTGGACACGGTATCGGAAGAGCTCGTGCGGGCGGCGCTCGTGGCGGCGACGCGGGGGCGCACGACGCTCGTGATCGCGCACCGGCTGTCGACCGTGCGCCGCGCCGATCGCATCGTGGTGCTGGATGGCGGCCGCGTGGCCGAGATCGGGACGTGGGACGAGTTGGCGGCGGCGAACGGGGCGTTCGCGGAATTGCTGCGGAGCGGATTCGGGGGCGGCGGCGAGGGCTCCGAGGCGCTCGCGCTCTCTCCGTAACGCGGGCCCGGCAGGGTTTCGCCGGGGTGCGCTTGACTGGCGGATCACGTTCCGGGCAGTCTTCAGCCGTGAACAGCTTCGGTGATTTCCTGGACACGCCTCCCGGCGCCGCGGACTTCGGTCTGGGACCGGCGGACGACGCGGTGGACGCGCAGGCGGCGATGGACGCGCTGGGCGACGGTGTGGCGGTGGTGGACGCCGAGTGGCGGCTGCGCTACATGAACGCGTCGTGGGAGCGCATTCTCGGCGTGCAACGCGCCGCGGGGCTCGGCCAGGACTTCTGGGCCCTGTATCCGGGGTTCACCGTGGAGCCCGGCGCGGCGATGATCCGGACGTCGCTCGCCGACGGGGCCACGCGGCGGTTCGACCTCGAGACCGACGTGGGCGGCGAATTGCGGGCCTACGGGGTGCGCGTCGCTCGCGACCGGACCGGCTGCCTGGTGATTGCCGTGTCGCGCGCCTTCGCCATGCTGCGGAGCGCGCGGGACAAGGCGCTCGAGGAGCGCAACGAGGAAAACGAGTCGTTGCGCGGGTTGGCGCGGCAGATGTCCGAAGTGGCCGATTCCGACGCGCTGCTGTCGCTGCTGTGCGACGCGGCGGCCATCCAGTGCCACGGCCACGGCGCGGCGGTGTTGCGCACCACGGAGACCGAGGCCGAGATCGTGTCGGCGGTGGGCATCGCCACGCAGGTGACCGGGCTCAGGTTCTCGCTCGCCGGTTCGCTGGCGCAGGAAGCGATCAACTCACGCGAAGTGGCGATGGTGGAGGACTTCGGCCAGTCCGACCGGCCGCGGGCCAGGCTGCTCTCTCGCGCCGACGTGGGCCCGATGCTCATGGCGCCGCTGATCGCGCACGATCGAGTGCTCGGGACGCTGGCCGTGATGCGCGACGTGCGGTCGGTGCCGTTCACGACGCGCGAGGCGCAGCGGCTGCGGGTGATCGCGGATCACGCGGCGCTGGCGCTGTGGAAGCAGCAGCTGTACGAGCAGGCGCAGGCCGGCGACGCCGCCAAGGGGCGGTTCCTGACCACGATCTCGCACGAACTGCGCACGCCGCTCACGGCCCTCACCGGCTACGAGGAACTCCTGTCGGATCAGGTGATGGGACCGCTCTCCGACACGCAGTTGGACGTGCTCGCGCGGATGCGGGCGGTGACGGAGCATCTGGCGTCGATGATCGAGGAAGTGCTGGCGTACGCGAGTCTGGAGGCTGGTGGAGAGGTGGTGCGGCCCACGGATTTCCTGGCCGGCGACCTGATCGTGGCGGCGGCGGCCGTGACGGAGCCGCTGGCGCGCCGCAAGCAGATCACGGTGGCCTGCGAGTCGTCGGTGGAGCCCATCCGCATGACGAGCGACGTGGACAAGGCGCGCCAGGTGCTGGTGAACCTCACCGGGAACGCGGTGAAGTTCACCGACCAGGGGGAGGTGCGGCTCTCCGTGCGGCGGGACGCCGACGAGGTGCGGTTCAGCGTGCAGGACACCGGCATCGGGATCTCGGCCGACGACCTCAACCGTCTGTTCCAGCCGTTCGCGCAGCTCGAGACCGGGCTCACCCGCCGCTTCGGAGGCACGGGCCTGGGACTCTATATCTCGCGCCGGCTGGCCGGCCTGCTGGGCGGGCGGATCGACGTCGAATCCACGCCCGGGGTGGGCTCGACGTTCACGCTGGTGCTGCCCCGTGAAGCTCCCGCCTGGCCCGCCTGATCTCCTCACGTCGGAGTTCCGGGGCTGATTAGATTTTCGGGCATGAGCGGGCTTCCCATTTCCAGCGTATTCAACGACGGCTACATCGCCGAAGCCTATGAGGCGTACCGGCGCGACCCGGCGTTGGTGGATGAGTCGTGGCGCCAGTATTTCCGGTTCGCGGAATCGCTGAGCGGCATCGCGCCCGCGGCGGGTGGGGCGGCCGGGGGCCAGGACGCCGAACTTCTCCACAAGGCCGCCGGCGCGGGCGCCCTCGTGGCCGCCATCCGCCGGTACGGCCACTACGCCGTCCCGATCGATCCTCTGGGCACGCCGCCGCACGGCGCGGCCGAGCTGACGCCGGAGTATCACGGGATCACCGAGGCGGACCTGCGGGACGTGCCGGGTTCGGCGCTGGGCGAGAGCGAGGGCACGGCGGCCGAGGCGGTGGCGAAGCGCCGCGCCTGGTACTGCGGCGGCCTCGCGTACGAATTCGTGCACGTGAGCGACGAGCACGAGCGGCTGTGGATTCGCCAGCAGATCGAACGCGGCACGTTCACGACACCGCTCACGGCCGAGGAGAAGAAGGCGCTGCTGGGCCGGCTCACCGAGGTGGACGGGTTCGAGCGCTTCCTCGGCCTGGCGTTCGTGAACGCGAAGCGGTTCTCGATCGAGGGCGTGGACGCGCTGGTTCCGATGATCGACGAAGCGATCGCGTGCGGGGCGGGGAGCGGCGCGCGCACCGTGGTGCTCGGCCTGGCGCATCGCGGCCGGCTGAACGTGCTGCGGCACGTGATGGGCAAGCCGGCGCGGGATCTGTTCGCCGAATTCGCCGGCGAGCGGGTGTCGCCCGACCCCAACCGATCGGGCGACGTGAAGTACCACCTGGGCTACCGGTCGGAGCGCGAGTTCGGCGGCGCGACGGTGGCCCTGGAGCTGGTGCCGAATCCCAGCCATCTGGAGCTGGTGAATCCGGTGATGGTGGGCGTGGCGCGGGCGCTGCAGCGCGGGGCCAGCAACCGGAGCGAGCGCGACGAGCGCTCGGTGCTGCCGATCTGCGTGCACGGCGACGCCGCATTCCCCGGCGAAGGCGTGGTGGCGGAAACCTTCAACCTCGCCCTGCTGGACGGCTACCGGGTGGGGGGCACGCTGCACATCATCACCAACAATCAGGTGGGCTTCACCACCGATCCGATCGACGCGCGGTCCACGCATTACGCGAGCGATCTGGCCAAGGGCTTTGAAGTGCCGATCGTGCACGTGAACGCCGACGACATCGAAGCGTGCATCCAGGCGATTCGCCTGGCGATGATGTACCGCGACCGGTTCCACAAGGACTTCCTGATCGACCTCGTGGGCTACCGCCGGCACGGCCACAACGAAGCGGACCAGCCGGCGTTCACGCAGCCGCGGATGTACGAGATCATCAAGACGCACCCCACGGCGCGCGAGGTGTGGGGCGCGCGCCTGGTGCGCGAGCGCGTGGTGAGCGAGTCCGACGTGGTGGCGATGGACAAGGCGCTGGCCGACGGGCTGGGCGAGATCTTCAAGGACGTGAAGGCAAAGAAGGAAGCGACGATGGCGTCGGTGGCCGAGTCGCACCCGCCGCGGCTGGAGGATCCGGACACGGCGGTGAAGACCGAGCACCTGGCGGGGCTGAACGAGGAGATGCTCTCGTGGCCGGCGTCGTTCAAGCTGCACCCGACGTTGCAGCGCACGCTGGCGCGGCGTCGCGACGGCCTGCACGCGGGCGGCATCGACTGGGGGCACGCCGAGGCGCTCGCGTTCGCCTCGCTGCTCGTGGCCGGCACCGGCGTGCGGCTCACCGGACAGGACGCCGAACGCGGCACGTTCTCGCACCGGCAGGCGGTGTTGCACGACGTGGAGACCGGCGAGACGTATACGCCGCTCGCCCATCTGTCCCAGGGCAAGGCGCCGTTCGAGATCCACAACAGCCCGCTGTCGGAGATGGCGGTGATGGGTTTCGAGTACGGATTCAGCGTCGTGGCGCCTGCGGATCTCACGCTCTGGGAAGCGCAGTACGGCGACTTCGCCAACGTGGCCCAGCCGATCGTGGACCAGTTCCTGTCGGCGGGCCACTCCAAATGGGGGCAGGACTCGGGGCTGATCCTGTTGCTGCCGCACGGCTACGAGGGGCAGGGACCGGAGCACTCGAGCGCGCGGCTGGAGCGGTATCTGCAACTCACGGCCGAAGAGAATCTGTCGGTGGCGTATCCGTCCACGCCGGCGCAGTACTTCCACATCCTGCGGCGGCAGGCGGCGCGCCGGGTGCGGCGTCCGCTGGTGTTGATGCAGCCCAAGTCGCTGCTGCGCCTGGCGGCGGCGCTGTCGACGCTCGAGGAGTTGGGGGCCGCGCGGTTCCTCCCCGTGCTCGATGACCCGGCCGCGGCGGCGCACCGCGCCGGCGTGCGGCGCGTGGTGTTCTGCACCGGCAAGATCTACTATGACATGCTCGACGCCCGCGCGAAGGCGGGTGGGGAGCCTGGCGTGGCGCTGGTACGCGTGGAAGAATTGGCTCCGTGGCCGCACGATGCCATCGGGGCCGTGGTGGATGCGTATCCGAACGTGGAGGACGTGGTGTGGGCGCAGGAAGAGCCGCGCAACATGGGCGCGTGGACCTACGTGTCGCCGCGCCTGCGGGCGTCCACGGGGACGCAGCTCCCGGTGCGGTACGTGGGGCGTCCGGAACGCGCGAGTCCCGCCGAGGGTTATCCGTCCATGCACGCGGAGGAGCAGGCCCGCATCGTGAGCGACGCGCTCACCCTGGCGCCGGCCGGCACGCCGCGTCGCAAGGCCGCGAAGGTCTAGCCGTAGGGGGCGCGCCGTCGGCGCGCGTTCCGAGTGACAATTCCACAAACCGGTGAGCGTCGCGTGCGAACTCGGTCCCTTGTTCTCGTCGCAGCACTCGTTCTCGCGCCGCGGATCCTGATCGGTCAGGAGCGCGGCGCCGCCGCGTTGGGCGAGGCCGTGGGCGGCCTGGGCGTCTCGGTGCGCGTCCTCATGATCGGGGCGCATCCCGACGACGAGGATACGCAGTTGATCACCTACCTTGCCAAGGGGCGCCACATCGAGACGGCGTACCTGTCGCTCACGCGGGGCGACGGCGGGCAGAATCTGATCGGTAACGAACTGGGGCCGCTGCTGGGCATGATCCGCACGCAGGAACTGCTCGCGGCGCGGCGCATCGACGGCGGCCGCCAGTACTTCACGCGGGCGTACGACTTCGGGTTCTCGAAGACGGCCGCCGAAACGTTCAAACACTGGCCCAGCGATTCGATCCTCCGCGACATGATCAGCGTGATCCGGGCGTACCGCCCGCAGGTGGTCATCTCGGTATGGTCGGGCACGCCGCGCGACGGGCACGGCCACCACCAGGTGTCGGGCATCCTGTCGCGCGAGGCGTTCGACCTCGCGGGCGACACGGTGCGCTATCCGCGCTCGGCCACCAATGGCATGGGGGCGTGGACGCCGACGGTGTTCTACCGGTCGGCGCGGGTGTTCGGCCGCGGCGCAGATCAGCCGATGCCCGGCACGCTGCCGATCGACGTCGGGGCGTACGACGTGCTCGAGGGCCGCACCTACGCCGCGATCGCCGCCGAGAGTCGGTCGCAGCATCGCTCGCAGGGGCAGGGGAATCTGGCGCCGCTGGAGCCGCGGCTGGATCACGTGCGGCTGGAGGTGGCGCTGCCGCCGGCGTCGAGCCGCGACACGACGTCGTTGTTCGCGGGGATGGACACGAGCTTCGCGCGATTCGCGGCGCTCCCGCTGCCGCCCGCGGCTCGCGCCGCCGTGGATTCGCTGGACGGCGCGGGCGTCGAGATCGCGCGCCATCTGCACCTGATCGACCCGTCGAGCGCGGTGGCGCCGATCGCCCACTACCTCGATCTGGCGCAGCGGGCCGCGGCCGGCGCGCGCGGGTGCGCGGCGGCGGGGATGCCGGTGCCGGTGTGCGCTGGCGCCATGGGCGACTTCGCGACGACGATGGACGAGCAGGTGCGGCGCGCCAAGCGGGCGCTGCTGCTCGCGGCGGGCGTGCAGCTGCTCGCCACGTCGCCAAGGGAAGTGATCGCGATCGGCGACCGCGCGCCGATCACGATCAGCGTCGTGAACCATGGGCGCGCGCCGGTGGCGTACCTGGGGCGCGACAGCAGCGGCACGTACGTGGGGCCGGCCCCGCAGGCGGTGGCACCCGAAGCGCTGTGGGAGCAGACCTACGACCAGACGATGGCCGGCGAGCCGACGATGCCGTGGTGGCTGCGATATCCGCTGGCCGGCGACATGTTCAGCCTGCGCCCGCCGGGCGACCTCCGCGGCACCCCGGTGCCGCAACTGCTCGAAGGCGAGGACCGCGTGCGGAGTTCCGGCGTACGGGTGGGCCTCGAGATCGCGGGCGTGCACTTCACGTACGAGATCTCACCCATCGTGCGCCGGTTCGCCGATCCGGCGCGTGGCGAGGTGGAGCGGCCGATCGCGCTCGCCCCGGCGATCACGGTGCTGTTCGACCGCGAGGTGGAATACGCGCGCGCCAACACCGCGCTCGACCGCCGCGAGCACCTGGTCGTGCGGTCGGACGCGTCGCATGAACGGCGCGTGACGGTCACGCTGGCGCTGCCGGCCGGCCTCACCGCCGACAGCGCCACCCGCACGTTGACGCTGGCGCCGGGTGAGGACGCCAACCTCTACTTCCGCCTGCGCGGCACGCTCCGGCCCGGCGCGCACGCGATCTCGGCGTCGGCCGCGAGCGACGGCCAGACGTTCACGTTGGGGTACGTGCCCGTGGAGTACGAGCACATCCAGCCGCAGCGCTACTACCGGCAGGCGGCGGTGGAGCTGCAGGCCGTGGACGTGAACTACGCGCGCGGGATGGCGATCGCGTACATCCCCGGGGTGGGCGACAACGTGGAGCCGATGCTCGACCAGCTCGGACTGCGCGTGACCACGGTGGCGCCCGACGCGCTGCCGGAGACCGATCTCTCGAAATTCGCCGCGGTGGTGGTGGGCGCGCGGGCGTTCGACGCGAGCGACGCCCTGCGGGCGAACAACGGCCGGCTGCTGAAGTACGCGCGGAACGGCGGCACGCTGGTGGAGCAGTACGAACAGGTGGTGCGACCGGGGCAGCTTCCATATCCGATCACGCTGTCGCGTCCGGCCGACCGCGTGACCGAGGAGGACGCCCCGGTGACGATCCTCGATCCCGCGTCGCCGATTCTCAACACGCCGAACAGGATCACGGCATCGGACTTCGACCACTGGGTGCAGGAGCGGTCGTCGTACATGCCGCACACGTTCGACGATCACTACCATGCGATCCTGTCGATGCACGACACCGGCGAGCCGCCCAACGACGCGGGGATCCTCGTGGCGCCGCTCGGCAGGGGCACGTTCGTCTACGCCACGCTGTCGTTCTTCCGCCAGCTGCCGGCCGGGAACCCGGGGGCGGCCCGGCTGTTCGTGAACATCCTGTCGGCCAACCAGCGCGCGGCCGTGGGCGGGCGGAAGTCCGCGCTGCCGACGCCGTGAGGGGAGCGATGCGGGGGAAATTCCGGGGAATGGCCGGCCTCGCCGCGGGGCTGCTGCTGGCGGCCTGCGCGCACGACTCGCGCACGCCGCTCGTGGTGTACTCGCCGCACGGCAAGGATCTGCTGCAATACTACGCCGACGCCTTCGAGGCCGTGCATCCCGACGTGGACGTGCAGTGGGTGGACATGGGATCGCAGGACGTGCTCGACCGCCTGCGCTCGGAGAAGGCCAACCCGCAGGCCGACGTCTGGTTCGGCGCGCCGTCGGAGACGTTCGCGCGCGGCGCGAGCGAAGGGCTGCTGGAACCGTACAAGCCCACCTGGGCCGCCGACGTGCCGGCCGACGCGCGCGATCCGCACGATCTGTGGTACGGCACGTATCTCACCCCCGAGGTGATCGCCTACAACTCCAAGGCCGTGTCCGCGGCGGACGCGCCCAAGGATTGGGACGACGTGCTCGATCCCAAATGGAAGGGCAAGGTGCTCATCCGCGATCCGATCGCCTCGGGATCGATGCGCGCGATCTTCGCGTCGATCGTCGCGCGGTCGATCGCCCAGACCGGGTCGGAGCAGGCGGGGTGGGACTGGCTGCGCCGGCTCGACGGGCAGACGAGCGAGTACACGCTCAACCCGACGCTGCTCTACCAGAAACTGGGGCGGCAGGAGGGGCTGATCAGCCTCTGGGACATGCCCGACATCGCGCTGCTCAAGCAGAAGTCGGAGTTCCCCCTGGCGTACGTGATTCCGTCGAGCGGCACGCCGCAGATCGTGGACGCGATCGCGATCGTGCGCGGGAGCAAGCATCCGGAGCTGGCCCGCGCGTTCTACGAATTCGTGACCACGCCCAAGGCGCTGATCGCCGCCGCCGACCGATTCGTCCGCATTCCGGTGCGCACCGACCTCGACCCCGACTCGCTGCCCGATTGGATCCGCCAAGCGCGCGCGCAGATCAAGCCGATGCAGCTCGATCGCCAGATGCTGGTGGACAGCACGGACACGTGGATGAAGTACTGGGACGCGAACATCCGCAACAGCCGGCGCGGCAAGTGAGCGACGCGAGCGGACTGCGCCTGATCGGGGTGTCGCGCCGCTACGAGGGAACGGGGCGCGGCGTGGAGGAGCTGTCGCTCGACGTGCGGGCCGGCGAGTTGCTGGCGCTCATCGGCGCGTCGGGGTCGGGCAAGACCACCACGCTGCGCATGATCGCCGGCTACGAACCGCCGGACGGCGGGCGGATCGCGCTGGTCGACGCCGCCGGCGCCGAGCGCGACATCACGCGCGAGCCGCCGCAGCGCCGCGGGTTCGGCATGGTGTTCCAGCACTACGCCCTGTTCCCGCACATGCCGGTGCTGGAGAACGTCGCGTTCGGGCTCGAGGCGCGGGGCGTGTCGAGGGCCGAGCGCCGGCAGCGCGCCGCCCAGGCGCTGGCGGGCGTGGGGCTGGCGGATTACGGATCGCGTGCCGTGCAGGCGTTGTCGGGCGGGGAACAGCAGCGCGTGGCGCTGGCGCGCGCGCTGGTGATCGAGCCCCACGTGCTGCTGCTCGACGAGCCGCTGTCCAATCTCGATCCCATGCTGCGCCAGACCACGCGCGACGAGTTGCGCGAGATGCTGCACCGGCTCCGCATCACCGTGGTGTTCGTGACCCACGATCAGGAGGATGCGTTCGCGGTGGCCGACCGGGTGGCGATGCTGTGCGCGGGGCGGCTCGAGCAGGTGGGGACGCCGGAAGCGCTGTACCACGCGCCAGCCTCCCATGTCGTGGCCCGGTTCGTGGGCCGCGGGGCGCTGGCGCCGGCGCGCGCCGAGGGCGACGCGGCGCTGGTGACGATCGGCGGCGTGACCCAGCGGGCGCCGCTCGGGGCGGCGGCGGCCGGCGCCCCGCAGGTGGCGGTGCTCCGCCCCGAGACGCTGGCCGTGGTGGACGCCACCGAACCCGACGCCTGGCGGGGCACGGTGCAGACCCGGCGGTTCGCCGGTGATCACTTCGTGTACCGCGTGGGCAACATCGCCGGCGCCTCCGAGCCCCTCGAGGTGATGGCGGATCACGGCCGCGTGGCCGAGGGCGACGCGGTGGGGGTGCGCCTGCGGCCGCATCCGATCGCGCTCGTGGCCGCGCCCGGGGCGCGGTGAGCAAGCGGTACACGGGGCTCGCTCTCGCCATCCTGGCGCTCCTGCTGTGGAGCGTCGTGTATCCCAACGTGTCGGTGGTGGCGGGCAGCTTCGCGCACGGGCTCAGGGATTGGCGGGCGTTCCTCAGCAGCCCGGCCGATCACGAGGCGCTCACGAACACGCTCATCATCTCGGTGGCGTCGGTGATGGCGTCGCTCGCGATCGGTGTTCCTCTGGCGTTCCTGCTCACGCGGTTCGAGTTCCGGGGCCGCCGGCTGCTGAGCGTGTTCGCCACGCTCCCGGCGGCGCTGCCGCCGCTCGTGGGCGTGATCGCGTTCCTGTTCCTGTACGGCGAGAGCGGCGTGGTCACGCGCGGCGTGCAGCAGCTGTTCGGGCTCTCGCGTCCGCCGTGGACGCTCACCGGCGTGTGGGCGATCGTGTTCGTGCACGCCTACACGATGTACGTGTACGTATTCCTGTTCGTCTCGGCGGGGCTGGAGCGGTACGACTCGTCGCTCGACGAAGCGGCCACGGGCCTCGGGGCGTCGTCGGCGCTCACCCTGCGCCGGGTCACGCTGCCGCTGCTCACGCCGGCGATCGTCGGCTCGATGCTGCTCGTGTTCATGAGCGCGCTCGGGTCGTTCTCGGCGCCGTACGTGTTCGGGGGCGGCACGCGCGTGCTGAGCACGCAGATCCTGGTGTCCAAGCTCAACGACTCGATGGGCATGGCCTACGTCGAGACCTCGGTGCTGGCGCTGACGGCGGTGGCGGCGTTGTTCGCGCTGCGGTGGATCGAGCGCCGCCGGGACTACGCGATGGCGGGGAAAGGGCGAGCGACGCGCATCGTGGTGCAATCGCGGGGCTGGCGGGTGGCGGCGCCGATCATCGCCGCCATGGCCGTGACGTTCCTGGTCCTGCCCCATGCGATGGTCGTGCTGGTGTCGTTCGCGCGGGACGGCACGTGGACCACGCAGGTGCTGCCGCCGCAGTACACGCTCGACAACTTCCGCCACCTGGCCACCGATCCCGACCTGATGCAGCCGATCACGAACAGCGTGAGCATGGCGGCCATCGCCACCGCGGCGAACGTGGTTTTCGGGCTGCTCGCCGCGTACCTGCTGGTGCTCACGCGGGCGCCCGGGAAGAAGCTGCTGGGGCTGCTCGTGGCCTTGCCGTGGGCGATTCCCGCCACGGCGATCGCGCTCGGGTTGTCGGCGACGTTCGACCGCAACTCCCTGGCCTCGGCGCGCATGCTGCTCGTGGGCACGTTCTGGATCCTGCCGTTCGCGTATTTCATCCGCAACATCCCGCTCGTCACCAACGCCGTGGAAGGCTCGCTGCGGCAGATGGACCCGACCATCGAGGACGCGGCGCGCGGGCTCGGGGCGTCGTGGTGGCTGGCCATGCGGCGCGTGGTGCTGCCGGCGGCGCGGCCGGGCCTCGTGGCCGGCGCCATGCTGGCGTCGGTGGCGGCGGTCGGGGAATTCGTGGCGAGCATCGTGCTGTACACGCACGCCAACCGGCCCATCTCCATGGAGATCCTGTCGCAACTGCGCGGGCTCTCGTTCGGCACCGCGGCGGCGTACAGCGTGCTGCTCATCGCGCTCGTGCTGGCGATCACGACCGGCGCCCGGTGGGCGGAAGCGAGGATGGCGTGACGAACACCGCGCGCATGCGTTCGAGCACGTGTCGCTCGGGGTGGGGGCGGCCATGCTCGCCGCCCATCGGCGTCCGGGCGGATTGACATTGCGCCGGCCCCTCACTCACTTGAGGGGAGCGTGCGACGCGCGATGCCTGCGCGATCGACGCCGCCCATCTCCTCCAGCATGAGAACGCGCCGCCCGTGAACTCAGAGCCCGCCGCCGGTCTGGGGAACACGCCGACCGCCCGTTTCGAAGCGCTGTTCGAAGCGATCGCGCACGCCATCGCCGTCTTCAACGGCGAGCTCGAGTTGGTGAGCGCCAATCCGCTCTATCGCGAGCTCACCGGGCTGGACGCCGACGCCGCCACCGGGCGCTCGGTGTACGACGCCTTTCCCAACGCGCTCGCCGACCTCACCGACCAGATCGACTCGGCGGTGCGCGGCACGCCGGTCATCGCCTATCCGGTCACCTTCCAGCGCCCCGATGGCCGCCGCGTGGTGGAGGTGACGTTCGTGCCAATCACCGCCGCGTCGGGGCGACAGGGCCTGATCTTCGCCGGCAACGATATCACCGAACGCGAGGAACTGCGCCAGGACCTGGCCCGCAGCATCGCCCAGCTCGAGACGATCTTCGACGTCATACCAGATTCCGTGCGCGTGGTGGACGCCGACGGCAACACGCGGCGCACCAACACGCAGGCCCAGCTCGACCACGCCCCCAACACGCCGAGCACGCTGCGCGAACTCTGGCAGCTGGACCGCCCGCGCACGCTGGATGGCACCAGTCTGTTCGTGCACGAGCATCCCACGGCCCGCGCCCTGCGCGGCGAACGCGTGCGCGGCGAACGGCTCGAGGTGCGACGCGGCCCCGACGGCGCGATCGTGATCGACGTCAACGCCAATCCGTTGTACGACGAGCAGGGGCGCATTCGCGGCGCGGTGACGGTGGAGCGCGACGTCACCTTCCGCACCCAGCTCCAGCAACAGCTCGAGGAGGAGGCCCGACGCACCGCCGAGCTGTACGAGCGGGTGTCCACCGAAGCCGAGCGCCTGGAACGCATGGTGCAGGAGCGCACGCGGGAGTTGCTCGCGCTGCAGGACGCGCGGGCCCGGGAACGGCGCCTGACGGCGGTCGGCCAGCTGGCGGCCGGCGTCATGCACGACGTGAACAACGCGCTCAATCCGATCATGGCGGCGGCGTACCTGCTGGAGACCAACGCCGAGAATCCGGCCGCCGTGCGCGACTATGCGGTGCGCATCGCCAAGGCCGCCGAGACGGGCGCCGCGACGGCGGCGCGCGTGGGCCGGTTCATCCGACAGGAACCCATGAAGGGCGAGCGCGAGGAAGCGATCGACCTCTCCGCGGTGTGCGACGAGGTGGTGGCCATGACCCGCCCGCTGTGGGCCGAGCGGGCGCGCGGCGGGCTGGTCCAGCTGGAGCGCGAGCTCGCGCCGGGCGCCATGATCCGCGGCATTGCCGGCGAGATCCGCGAGGCGCTGCTCAATCTGATCCAGAACGCGCTCGACGCCATGCACGGCGGCGGCACGCTCGGCATCGTCACCCGCGTGGCCGATGGCGAGGTGATCGTCGAGGTGCGCGACACCGGCACCGGCATGTCGGACGAGGTGCGCGAGCGTGCCTTCGAGCCCTTCTTCACCACCAAGGGGCAGGGCGGCACCGGCCTCGGCCTCGCCGAGGTCTACGGCATCGCCAAGCGGCACCGCGGCCGCGCCGAGATCGATTCGGTGCTCGGCCGCGGCACGACGCTGCGGCTCGTGTTCCCGTTGGCCGTGGATCGTCCCCCGGCCGGCGCGGCGGAGCCGATCCACCGCCGGGCGCCGCGCCGCGTGCTTCTGGTGGAAGACCACGCGGACAGCCGCGAGTTCATGCAGGCGCTGCTCGAGAGCGACGGGCATACCGTGCAGGCCGTGACCTGCGTGGCCGAGGCGATGGACAAACTCGGCGACGCCGCCGAAACGCCCTACGACGTGCTGGTCACCGATATCGGGCTGCCCGACGGCAGCGGATGGGACCTCATCGCCCATGCGCGGGGGCGGTGGGCCAATCTCCGGATCGGCGTGGTCACAGGGTGGGAACCCCGTGGCGCCACGGCGGCTACGGACTTTCTGCTCCGGAAGCCGGTCAGAACGTCCGACCTGCTCGCGCAGGTCGCCGCGGCCACGCTAGCGCAGTAAGCGGGTGCGCACCTAACTTTGTCTCTATGACCGACGGCCCGCCGCAGATCCGGATCCTCGTCGCGGAAGACGACAGCAACGCGAGATCGCTGCTCGTGGAGCTGCTGTCGGCGCTCGGCCACATCGTGGTCGCCGAGGTCGGCACGGGACGTGAAGCGCAGGAACGCGCGCTCGAGCTGGTGCCCGACGTGGTGCTGCTCGACGTCCACATGCCCGACGGATCGGGCATCGAAGCCGCGGAAGTGATCACGCACACCACGCCCGGCGTAGCGGTGGTGCTGTTCAGCGGCGATCAGGCACTCACGCTCTCGGACCACGACGTGACGGCCACGGCCGCGATCGCGTTCCTGCCCAAGCCGGCCCCGCCGCGCGTGCTCGATTCCACGATCCGCCTGGCGGCCACGCGCGCCAAGGAACTGGCCTCGGCGCGCAAGGACGCCGACAGCGCGCGGCAGGCGCTGGAGAACCGCAAGATGATCGAGCGTGCCAAGGGCATCCTCATGCGGCGGACGGGATCGTCGGAGCAGGAAGCGTATCGCATCCTGCAGCGCACGAGCCAGGATCGGTCGGTGCCGATGGTCGAGATCGCCAAGGCCGTCCTGGCCAGCGAACCCGGCGCGAGCGAACACTAGGCAGCAGCCCTAGCTCCGGATCACCACCTCGGGCGCACGCGGCTTGACGTACTGCTCCATCCCCAATCCCAGAAAGATCGTCGCGGCCGCCAGGGCCGCCGACACGAGGAACGGGAGTTCGATCACCCGGTCGAACATCCAGCCGGCGAGCACGGGGAAGATCACGCGCGCCATCCCGCCGAACGTCTGCTGCACGCCCATGTACAATCCGCGCTCGTGGTCCGGCGTCACACGCGACAACATCGCGGTGACGCACGGGAAGGTGAACGCGGTGCCCAGCGGGACGAGGGCCACGGCGATGGCCAGCGGGATGTACGGGATGAGCTCCACCAGCCCCGGCGGCAGCAGGCCCCCGAACAGCGACGCCACGGCGTGTGGGTTGGCCAGCCGGTGCGTGAACGGCATGATCGTCAATCCCAGCGCCAGCAGCACGGCGCCCAGGCGTGACAGGCGCGGTTCGCCGAACCGGTCCACGGCGCGACCCAGCACGAAGGCGCGGGTGACCACCGAGATGACGCCGATGTACATGAAGAAATAGCCGATCGTCCTCGCGGTCACGCCGAATCGCGCGGCGAGGAAGAGCGCGAGGATGGCCGTGACGCCCTGGAACGCGCCCATGCCCAGCGCGTAGATCCAGATCAGGCGCGACGCCGGCTCGCCCGAATGCGTGATCACACGCAGCATGGCCTCGCGCGAGCGCCCCTTGGCGTGGGGGCGCGCGCGGGCTTCGACCATGTCCCGCGATTCGTGCAGATAGCGCGAGGCGAACAGGATGTTGGCCAGGCACAGCGCGGCCGCGGCGAGTCCCGGCGCGTGACCCCCGACGCCGAGGCTGAGCGAGCCGAGCACCGGTCCGATGGCGACGCCGGCATTGGTGGCGGCCGAGAGCAGGCCCAGGCTCCTGGCGCGGTCCTCGGGTTTGGTGGCGTCGGCCACGTAAGCCTGGACGACGCTCACCGTGCCGCCGCCCGCCCCCTGCACGATGCGCGACAGGAAGAGCAGCCACAGCGATGTCGCGTAGCCGAAGATCACGTACGCGATGGCCGATGCCGTGAGTCCCACCAGCAGCGCGGGCCGCCGGCCGTGGCGATCGGAGAGGCGCCCCCAGTACGGCGCGCTGATCAACTGCGCCACCGCGTACGACGACACGAGCAATCCCACCATGAGGCCGCTCGCGCCGAGCGACTTGGCGTAGAACGGGAGCAGCGGAACGATCATCAACAGCCCCACCATGTCGATGAACGCCGTCACCATGAGCACCGCGAGACGGCCGATGGGGCGGTCTCGTGGTGGAGTGGGGGGCGTGGCGGTGGCGGCGGAGGCGAGCATCAGACGTCGTGGATTAGGGTGACGTAATCAAGCAGCGTCCGGCCGCCATGACAAACGCCCCCGATGTCAGGATCTCACCAAGTCGAGCGCCGCCTACTCGTTCGTCTTGCCGAGGGCGGCCGGCGGAACGGCGCGGCCCACCACGCCCGCGAGAGCGACGATGGTGAGCACGTAGGGAATCATCTCCACGAACTGCGCCGGCACGAATGCCACGCCCTGCAGGCGGATCTGGAAGGTCTCCGCAGCCGCGAACAACAGGCAGGCGAGGGCGATCCGCGGCGGATCCCAGCGGCCGAAGATGATCGCGGCCAGGGCGATGAACCCGCGCCCCGCGGTCATCTGGTCGCTGAACTGGTGCTGGTCGAGGGTCAGGTAGGCGCCGCCGAGTCCGGCGATCGCGCCAGAAATGGCCACGGCCAGCCACTGCACCCGCGCCACCGGCACTCCCACCGAGAGCGCCGCCCCAGGGTGCTCGCCCACGGCGCGCACCCGCAAGCCGAACGGCGTGCGGTACAGCACCCAGGCCACGGCGGGGATGCTCAGGGCGCCGAGCCAGATCAGGGGATTGTGCGCCAGCGCGCGGATCCCCGAGCCCGTCTCGGCCACCGAGAACCCGGGCACGCGCGGCGAGTTGGCCGAGCTGTGGAACAGCAGTTTGAGGAAGAACCGCGTGGCGCCGATGGCCAGCAGGTTGATGGCCACGCCCACCACCACCTGGTCGGCCTTGTAGCGAATGGAACAGAGCGCGTAGAGCAGCGCGAACGAGGCGCCGCCCGCCATGCCGGCCAGCACGCCGAACCACGGATTGTGGCCGAAGTAGCTCCCGATCGCCGCGCAGAAGGCGCCGGTGAGCATGTAGCCCTCGAGGCCGAGCGCGATGAGCCCGGAGCGCTCCGACAGCACGCCGCCCGCCGACGCGAAAAGATACGGAATGGAGATGCGGATGGTCTGCGCGAGAAAGGCGAGGAACATCATGCGTCGGGGCTCCTCCGCGCGCCGCGCAGCAGGCGCCGTACCTCGGGCACCGACGTGGCCACGGCGATGATCACCACGGCCTGCAGCACCTCGACCATCTGCTTGGGCACGAGGGCGTTCACGGCCAGTCCGCCCTGCGACAGCGTGCCGAACAGCAGCGCCGCCAGCACCACGCCCACCGGATTGTTCCGTCCCACGAGCGCCACGGCGATGCCGAGGAATCCGGCGCCGGTGCTGAACCCGTCCTCGTAGTAATGCTTGTAGCCGAGCACGAAGTTGAGCCCGCCGATGCCGGCCACAGCGCCCGAGATGAGCATGGCCCGCCACCAGACGCCCGGCACGTGCACGCCCCCGTACTCCGCCGCCTGCGGCTGGAGCCCCGCGGCGCGCAGTTCGTAGCCGGCGCGCGAGCGGAAGAGATACCACCACGCGATCGCGACCGCGATCAGCGCCAGGAGGATCACCACGTTGGCCGCCGAACCGTGGAACGCCGGGATCACCGCCGACAGCCGCGGCAGCGCGCCGCTGCGGATCTCGGCCGTGTGCAGCGTGTCGA
This sequence comes from Gemmatimonadaceae bacterium, assembly GCA_035533755.1. Lineage (NCBI taxonomy): Bacteria > Pseudomonadati > Gemmatimonadota > Gemmatimonadia > Gemmatimonadales > Gemmatimonadaceae > Gemmatimonadaceae bacterium. The sequence goes on along the minus strand of DATLTC010000096.1, from coordinate 68,643 downwards.
ATACCTTGAAGTGCGCCACCGTCAGGTAGTTGAGCAGCGCCAGCACGATGAAGTTGAGCATGATCGTGGTGATCACCTCGTGCGCGCCCCACCGGGATTTGAGCACGCCCGCCGCGCCGCCCACCACCCCGCCGCCCACCGCCGCGGCGAGCAGGAACAACGGCAGCACGACGAGGGCCGGAATGCCCGGCGGCAGCAGCGTGCCCACGACCGCGGCCACGAATCCGCCGGCCGCGAGCTGGCTCTCGGCGCCGATGTTGAACAGGCCGGCGCGAAGCCCGATCGCCACCGAGAGTCCGGTGAACGTGAGCGTGGTGGCCTTGTACAGCACCTGGCCGAGTCCGTAGGCGTTGCCCCAGGTGCCCTCGAACAGCAATCGGTACACGGCGCCCGGCGACTGGCCGTAGGTGAGGATCAGGATGTCGCCCACCAGCGCCGCGATGAGCAGCGCGACGATCGGCGGCAGCACGGCCTCTTCGAGCTGCGCGCGCAGCCGGGCGCGGCGCGCCCCGAGGGGCGCGGCCGCCGGAGCGGGCGTGGGGGAGGCGCTCATGCGGCCCGCCCCGAGGCGCCGGTCATGTAGGCCCCCAGCACGTCCTTGGTGGCGTCGGCTCGCGGCAGCACGGCGGCGAAGCGGCCGCCGTACATCACCGCGATCCGGTCGGAGAGCGCCAGGATTTCGGCCAGGTCGGCCGAGACGAGCAGCACCGCCTTGCCGGCGGCGCTCGCCTCGCGGAGCTGCGCGTGGATGAACTCGATGGCGCCGACGTCCACCCCGCGGGTGGGTTGGGCGGCGAGCAGCACGCTGAAGTCGCGCCCCATCTCGCGCGCGATCACGATCTTCTGCTGGTTGCCGCCCGACAGCGCCCGGGCCGGCGCCGTGGCGTCGGACGGCCGGATGTCGAACGTCGCGATCTGCCGCCGCGCGTTGTCGGCGATGCGCGCGGCGTCGAGCGCGCCGTGCCGCGCGAATCGGTGCTGCTGCCCCAGGATCAGGTTGTCGGCGATCGAGTAGTCGAGCACCAGGCCGCGCGTCTGGCGGTCTTCGGGAATGTGTGAGAGGCCGGCGTCGCTGCGCGCGCGCACCGTCCGGCGCGAGATGTCGTGGCCGTCGAGCAGGATGGCGCCCGACGCGATGGCGCGCAGGCCGGCGATCGCCTCCACCAGCTCGGTCTGCCCATTGCCCTCCACGCCCGCGACGCCGAGGATCTCGCCGGGCGCGATCGCGAAGCTCACGCCGTCCACGGCGTGCGCCTTGCGCGCGTCGGCCACCGTGAGTTCGCGCACCTCCAGGGCCACGCGGGCGTCGGCGCGCACCGTATGCACGGGCACGGGCGCCCCGCCGGCTCCGGTGAGCGCGACGTCGCGCCCCACCATCAGCCGCGCGAGCTCGGCGGGCGAGGTGAGGCGGGTGGCCACGCGTCCCACGGTCTGGCCCTGGCGCATCACGGTGACGGTGTCGGACACCTCCATCACCTCGTCGAGCTTGTGGGTGATGAGCACGATCGTGTCGCCGCCCTGGCGCATCTGGCGGAGCACGCGCCACAGGTCGTCCACTTCGCGGGGCGAGAGCACCGCCGTGGGCTCGTCGAGGATCAGGATGCGGGCGCCGCGGTAGAGCGTCTTCAGGATCTCCACCCGTTGGGCCTCCCCCACCGACAGATCACCGACCTTGCGATGGGGCGCCACCGCCAGCCCCGTGCGCGCGCTCAACTCCGACACCGCGCGCTCGGCGCCCGCCCGATCGAGTTGTCCGGCCGACGTGACCTCGCGCCCGAGGACGATGTTCTCGGCCACGGTGAGCGTGGGCACGAGCATGAAGTGCTGGTGCACCATGCCCACGCCGGCGTCGATGGCCTGCGCCGTGCTCCAGCCGGTCACGTCGCGGCCGTTCACCGCCACCGTGCCGGCGCTGGGCGCGTACATGCCGCTCAGCACCCGCATCAGCGTGGACTTGCCGGCGCCGTTCTCGCCGACGAGCGCGTGGATCTCGCCGCGCGCCACCTCGAGCGAGGCGGCGCGGTTGGCGCGCACGGGGCCGAACGACTTGTCGATGCCATGCAGCGAGACGGCGGGCGGGCTGGACGGGCCGGCCGCCGCCGGGCGAGGTTCGCCGGTCGGTTGGGTCATGGCGTGGTCGGCACCTTGATCTTGCCGGCGATGATGTCGGCCCTGATCTGTTCGAGGCGCGTGTGGACGCTATCGGGGATGAGCGCCTTGTTGTGCTCGTCGTAGACGTAGCGCACGCCGTTCTGGGCGAGGCCGAACGTGTAGATCCCGCCCTTGAACGTGCCGTCCTTCACGCGCTTGATCACGTCGAATACCGCGGCGTCCACGCCCTTGACCATGGACGTGAGCACGTGGCCCGGCGCTTCGGAGTATTGATCGGCGTCCACGCCGATCGCCAGCTTGTCGGTCTGCCGCGCGGCCTCGAACACGCCCAGCCCCGTGGAGCCCGAGGCGTGGAAGATGACGTTCACGCCGCTCTGGTACTGGGAGAGCGCCAGCTCCTTGCCCTTGCCCGGATTGCGGAAGGCGTCGGGCGTGACGCCGGCGTACTGCGCGATGACCTGGCAGTCGGGGCACACGTAGTGGACGCCCGCCGCGTAGCCCGCCTGGAATTTCTGGATGAGCGGCGAGTTCATGCCGCCCACGAACCCGAGCTTCTTCGAATGGCCGACCATCGCCGCCAGCGCGCCGACGAGGAACGATCCTTCCTCTTCGCGAAACTTGAGCGCCGCCAGATTGGGCGGCGGCTGGATGGGATTGCCCGCACTGTCGGTGGCGACCGAGAAGTCCACGCCGGCGAAGTCGGTGTTGGGGTATTCCCTGGCGAGCTGCGTGAGATCGTCGGTGAAGATGAACCCGATACCGATCACGAGCTTCATCCCTTCGGCGGCGAGGATGCGCAATCCGGCTTCGCGATCGGAACCGTCGCCGGGCTCGATGAACCGCACGTCCACGCCCAGCTCCTTCTCGGCGCGCTCGGCGCCCACGTAGGCGGCGTCGTTGAACGATTTGTCGCCGCGACCGCCGACGTCGAACACGATGCCGATGTTCACGGCATGGGGGTCGATCGTGGGCGAGGCGGCGCCGGCGGGGTGCACGAACAGCAACGCCACGTGAGCGGCGAGGAGCACGCCCACGAGGATGAGCAGCTTGCGCATGGGCTGAACAATCGTGCGCGCACGCGGGGTACCGCAAGGCTGGCCCCGGGGATTGATTCCATGCCATGGAGGAGCGCATCCGGACGCGGTTCGTGGTCGTGGGTAGCGGCGTCGCCGGCCTGCTCACCGCCTGGCGCGCGTCGCGGCACGGCGACGTGGTGCTGCTCACCAAGCGCTCGCTGTTCGACAGCGCCACGGCGTATGCGCAGGGCGGCATCGCGGCCGCGCTCGGGGCCGGGGATTCGCCGAGCCTCCACCGGCGCGATACGCTGGCCGCCGGCGCCGCCCTCTGCGACGCGGCGGCCGTCCAGGTGCTGGTCGAGGAAGGCCCGGAGCGGGTGCGCGAATTGCAGACCGCCGGCGCCGAATTCGACATCGGGCCCGAAGGGCGGCTCGTGCTGGGGCGCGAGGCCGCGCACTCCGCGTACCGCATCGTGCATGCGCACGGCGACCAGACCGGCGCCGAGGTGGCGCGCACCCTCATCCAACGGGTGCGCGAGACCAAGCGGGTGCGCGTGATCGAGCATGCGCGGGTGCTCGATTGCATCGTGTCCCGCGGCGCCGTGCTCGGGCTCCGGGCGAGCGTGCGCGGGCACGCCACGGAGATCGTGGCCGATGCCACCGTGCTCGCCGCCGGCGGCTGCGGGCAGGTGTATCGCTACACCACGAATCCCGTGGTCGCCACCGGCGACGGCTTCGCCATCGCCCATCGCGCCGGCGCCAGACTGGCCGACATGGAGTTCGTGCAGTTCCATCCGACGGCGCTCGATACGCCGGAGAATCCGCTGCAACTCATCTCCGAGGCGGTGCGCGGCGAGGGGGCCACCCTCGTCAACGACCGCGGCGTGCGATTCATGAAGACCAAGCACCCGCTGGCCGAACTCGCGCCGCGCGACGTCGTGGCCCGCGCGATCTTCCGCGAGCAGCGCGCCGGCCGTCGGGTGCTGCTGGATGCGCGGAAGCTCGGGCGATCGTTCGGCCAGCGATTCCCGGGGATCCTCGCCATCTGTCTCGCCCGCGGCATCGACCCGCGCAAGGACCGCATCCCGGTGACGCCGGCGGCGCACTACATGATGGGCGGCATCGTCACCGATCTGTACGGACAGTCGAGTCTGCGGCGGTTGTTCGCGTGCGGCGAGGTGTCGCGCACCGGCGTGCACGGCGCCAACCGGCTGGCGTCCAACTCCCTGCTCGAAGGGCTGGTGTTCGCCGAGCGGGTGGCGCGGCGGCTGGAGACGATCCCCAAACTCGCGCACCTGCCGCGCCACACGTCGTGGACGGTGCCCGTGCTGCATGATCGGGGCGCCGCGCAGGTGTCGGCCGATCTCGTGCGGATGATCATGTGGCAGTACGCCGGCATCGTGCGCACGGCCGCGGGGCTCCGGAGCGCGCAGGTGGCGCTGCGCGACCTCGAGTCGCGGTTGCCGGACGGGGCCACGGAGGAGGAGAACCTCGTCCAGACGGCGCGCCTCATCGTCGATGCGGCGCTGCAGCGACGCGAGTCGCGCGGTGGGCACTACCGGAGCGACTTCCCGCGCACCCGCGGCGCGTGGCGGGGACGGCACATCGAAGTCTAAACGTTCGTTTGAGTGCGACGCCCGCCGCTCGTCGGCCGGCGCGACTAATATCCGAGGCGTATGGCCACGAACACCCCACCCACCCGCGACGCCGGTTCCGCCGCGCTGCACGACGAGATCCGCGCCCTCGCCGCCACGCGCCACGCGGTGATCCTCGCCCACAACTACGAACGCCCCGAAGTGCAGGACGTGGCCCACTACGTGGGCGACTCGCTGGGGCTGTCGCGCGAAGCGGCCCGGACCGACGCCGACGTGATCATCTTCTGCGGCGTGCACTTCATGGCCGAGACGGCGGCCATCCTCTCGCCGGCCAAGACGGTGCTCCTGCCCGACCTGGCCGCGGGGTGCTCCCTGGCCGCCACGATCGACGCCGGGGAACTACGCGCCTGGAAGGACGAGCATCCGGAAGCGGTCGTGGTGGCATATGTAAATACTACTGCCGCCGTGAAGGCGGAGAGCGACTACTGCTGCACGTCGGGGAACGCGGTGGACGTGGTGAATGCGATCCCCGCCGACCGCGAGATCCTGTTTCTGCCCGACATGTTCCTGGGCGCCCACGTGCGGCGCATGACGGGCCGCGACAACATCCACGTGTGGATGGGCGAATGCCACGTGCACGCGGCCATCGACCCCGAGCACCTGGCGCTCCAGCGGGCCGCGCACCCGCACGCCGAGTTCCTGATCCATCCGGAGTGCGGCTGTTCGACGTCGGTGCTCGAAGCGCTATCGGCGGGCGACGTGGACGCCGACGGCGTGGAGATTCTCTCCACCGAGGGGATGATCCGCCGTCCCGCGCACTCGAGCGCCGACGAATTCATCGTCGCCACCGAAGTGGGCATCCTCCACCGGTTGCGCCGCGAATATCCCGGCAAGACGTTCTTCGCCGCCAACGAGCGGGCCTCGTGCGCGTACATGAAGGTGACCACGCTGCCCAAGGTGCTGCGCGCGCTGCAGCGCAACGAGCACCACATCACGGTCCCACCCGACATCGCGCGCCGCGCGCGCCGCGCCATCGAGCGCATGGTCTCGATCGGCGGCACGAGCGCCCTTGCCCCGGTGGGCGATCCCGGGGAGTAGCCAGATGCCGCCAGCGCCCAGACCACCCGGTACGCCGCGCACGATCACGCCGCTGTCGGCGCCGGCGGTTCGCGACATGGGGCACCTGACGTTCCCGCTGGACGGCGCGGCGCTGGACGGCCTGGTGCGCGCCGCGCTCGAGGAGGACGGCGCGTTCAACGACATCACGACGATCGCCACCGTGGTCACCGAACGCCGTGCCCGCGCGTCGCTGGTGGCCAGGCAGGCCGGCGTGATCGCCGGCGTGCCGCTGGCCGTGGAGGCGTTCCGGCTGCTCGACCCCAAGGTATCCATCCGCATCGACGCCGACGACGGCACCCGCGTGTCGTCCGGCGACACGGTGCTGTACATCACGGGACACGCGCGCTCCATGCTCGCCGCCGAACGGGTGGCGCTGAACTTCCTGCAACGGCTATCGGGCGTGGCCACGCTCACGGCGCGCTACGTGGACGCGGTGCACGGCACCCGGGCGCGCATTCTCGACACGCGCAAGACCACGCCCGGCTGGCGCCTACTCGAGAAGTACGCCGTGCGTGCCGGCGGCGGCACCAACCATCGGCTCGATCTCGCCAGCGCGGTGCTGATCAAGGACAACCACCTGGCGGCAGTGGACGGCGACGTCGGGCTGGCCGTGCGCCGCTGCCGCGAGATCGCCGCGCCCGGCACCCGCGTGGAAGTGGAGTGCGAGCGCCGCGATCAGGTGGAGGCGGCGGTGCGCGCCGGCGCCGACGTCGTGATGCTCGACAACATGCCCCTCGACGAACTCCGGGCGTGCGTGGCCCTCGTGGCGGGGCGCGTGCTCCTCGAGGCCAGCGGCGGCGTGACGCTCGACACGGTGCGCGAGATCGCCGAGACGGGAGTGGACTGGATCTCGGTGGGAGCGCTCACCCACTCCGTGCCGGCGCTCGATCTCTCGCTCGACGTCGAGTAGGCCGGCTCCGCCCGCCGGCGCTCAGAGGTCGGCGCAGCTCTTGTTGATCTGCCGGCAGTTGCCGCAGATGAGCTTGCACTTCACCCACGCGAGATCGGTGCTGCCGCAGTGATCGCACGTCTCCGCCGCCGGCGGTTCGGCCGGAGGCGGCGCGCCGGATGGGGCATGGGTCCTGGGAACGTCGGGGCCGGACATTGTCGGAATCATGTCCGTGGGTGCAGATTCGCACAACCGGTCCCACGACCTCAGCGGAGCACTCCCATTTCCGATCACGGGCAGCACGACCAGAACCTCCCGCCGCGGCACGGCGTGCCGGGCAACGTGGACCTCGACGCGATCGCGCGCCGGATCGCCGCCAAGTACGGCTTCCAGACCGACTTCCCGGCCGACACCAGGACGCAACTCGGCGCCCTGACACAGCCGGCGTCCATCCCGAACGGCGTGCGTGACCTGCGCCGCCTGCTCTGGTCATCCATCGACAACGCCACCTCGCTCGACCTCGACCAGGCGGAGGCCGCCGAGCAGCTGCCTGATGGATCGATCCGGCTGCTCGTGGCCATCGCCGACGTGGATGCGCTGGTGGCCAGGGGAACGCCGCTCGATCTCCATGCGCAGGCGAACGCGACGTCGGTGTACACCGGCGTGGACGTGTTCCCGATGCTTCCCGACCAGCTCTCCACCGGCCTCACCTCGCTCAACCAGGATGCCGACCGGCTGTCGGTGGTCATCGAGACGGTGGTGGATGCGCAGGGCGAGGTGCAGACGCACGACGTCTACCGCGCGGTGATCCGCAACCAGGCCAAGCTCGCGTACGACGACGTGGGGGCCTGGCTCGACGGTGCGACGCCGCCGGGGCTGGTGGCGGGCAACGCCGCGCTGCAGGCACAGCTCCGGCTGCAGTCCGAGGCCGCGCAGCGGCTCAAGGCCCAGCGCGAACGCCACGGCGCCCTCGAGTTCGAGACGCTCGAGGCTACGCCGGTGGCCAGGGACGGGCAGGTGGTGGATCTCGCGCTCACGCGCAAGAGCAAAGCGCGCGACCTGATCGAGGATTTCATGATCGCGTCGAACATCGCGATCGCCGTGTTCCTGGAGTCCAAGGGGCGGTCGGGCATCCGCCGCGTGGTGCGCGAACCCGAGCGATGGAGCAAGATCGTCGATCTGGCCAAGCAGTACGGCACGACGCTGCCCGCGACGCCCGACTCGTTGGCCCTATCTCGATTCATGATCGCGCGTCGCGCCGCCGACCCGGTGCGGTTTCCCGACCTGTCGCTGACGATCGTCAAGCTGATGGGGCCGGGCGAGTACGCGCTCGACCTGCCGGGCAAGGATCCGGGCATCCACTTCGGGCTCGCCGTGCACGACTACTCGCACGCCACGGCGCCCAATCGCCGCTACGCCGATCTCGTCACCCAGCGCACGGTGAAGGCGGCGCTGGACGGTACGGCCGCGCCGTACACCAACGACGAACTGTCGGCGATCGCGGCCCACTGCACCGAACGCGAGGACGCGGCCACCAAAGTGGAGCGCACGATGCGCAAGGTGGCGGCCGCGCTGCTGCTCGCCCACCGCATCGGCGAGGTGTTCGACGGCATCGTGACCGGCGTCTCCGACCACGGCACGTTCGCGCGGCTCTTCCACCCGCCCGCCGAGGGCATGGTGGTGCACGGGGAGCACGGGCTGGATGTGGGCGACAAGGTCAAGCTGCGCCTGGTGCACGCCGATCCGCAGCGCGGGTTCATCGACTTCGACGCGGTGCGCTGACCCGGCTTGCCAACGACGCCCCGGCGGGGCATCGTCTACGCTCCACCGAACCCCCAGGATCGCCCATGCCCCGCGCCCCCCGTCGCGCATTCGTGCGCTGGCTCGCCCTCGCTCTTGCCCTCACCCTCGTCGTGCCGCCGCTCTCGGCGCAGCGCGGCGGACGCGCCGGTGACTCGGCCCGCGGGCAGAACCGGCTCCCGCTGACGCCGGCCCGCTCCGCCGATTTCACCACCACCAAGGGATCGTGGATGTCGCTCGACGTCAGTCCCGACGGCCGGACGATCGTCTTCGACATGCTGGGCGACATCTACACCGTGCCCGTCGCCGGCGGCACGGCCACCGCCATCACCCACGGCCTGGCCTACGATGCGCAGCCCCGATTCAGTCCCGACGGGTCGCGCATCGTGTTCGTGTCCGACCGGTCGGGCGGCGACAACCTGTGGACGATGCGCCCCGACGGCACCGACACCGTGGCCGTCACGCACGGCAACGACAATCAGTACGTGTCGCCGCGCTATACGCCCGACGGCAGGTACATCGTCGCGTCCAGGGGCGGCACCACGGGCGGCGTGGCCAAACTCTGGATCTACGACGTGCGCGGCGGCAACGGCACGGCGCTGATCACCGAACCGGCGCAGCTCAAGACGCTCGGCGCCGCGATGGAGCCCAACGGCCGCTACATCTGGTACGCCCAGCGCACGGGCGACTGGACGTACAACGCCATCTTCCCGCAGTACGAACTGGCCGTGTACGACCGCGAGACCGGACGCTCCACGGTCACCACGTCGCGCGACGGCTCGGCGTTCCGCCCCGAGATCTCGCACGACGGCAAGTGGCTGGTGTACGGCACGCGGTACGAGGCCAAGACGGGGCTCCGCATCCGCAACCTCGAGACCGGGATGGAGCGCTGGCTGGCGTATCCCGTGCAGCGCGACGACCAGGAATCTCGGGCGCCGCTCGACGTGCTTCCCGGGTACGCATTCACCCCCGACAACCGCGCGATCATCGCGTCGTACGGCGGCGAGATCTGGCGCGTGCCGGTGGACGGCACCAGGGCCACGCAGATTCCGTTCACCGCCCACGTGGCGGTGGCGATGGGCCCCGAGGTGCGGTTCGTCTACCGCGTGGACGATGCCGCCACGTTCCATGCGCATCAGGTGCGCGACCTCGCGGTGGCGCCCGACGGACGCCGCATCGCGTTCACGGCCCTCGATCGCGTGTACGTCATCGACTCGATCGGCGGCGTGCCGCGGCGGCTCGCCCAGATGGACACCGGCCAGTTCCAGCCCGCCTGGTCGCCCGACGGGCGGTCGATCGCCTTCGTCACGTGGGACGACGCGACGGGGGGCGAGATCTATCGCGTGGACGCCAACGGCGGCGCGCCCGAGCGCCTGACCACCGAGGCGGCGTACTACCGCGATCTCGCCTGGTCGCCCGACGGCCGCCGCCTGGTGGCCATCCGCGCCTCGGCGCGCGATCTGCAGGAGAACGCGGGCACCTTCGACGGCGGCCTGAACCGCCAGCTCGTCTGGGTGCCGGCCACCGGTGGGAACGCCACGGTGGTGATGCCCGCCGGCAATCACGCCATGCCGCAATTCAGCACGCTCGACACGAGCCGGATCTTCATCTACAGCCCGGCCGACGGACTGATCTCGGTGCGCTGGGACGGCACCGACATCAAGAACATCCTGCGGGTCACCCAGCCGCCGACCGCCGGGGCCGCCGCCGAGCCGGCGCAGATGGCCGGCACCGACCTGCCCGATCCCACCGTCGTCGGGGATCTCGAGAACAACGCGGGCCGCGGCGGCGCCCAGCGCGTGCTGCTCAGCCCCAACGGTGATCGCGCCGTGGCGCAGTTCGGCATGACCATCTACGCGGTCACGGTTCCGCACGGCGTCGGCCCGGCGCCGACCGTGGTGGCGGATCCGGCCGCCGCGGCCTTCCCGGTGCGCAAGCTCACCGAGATCGGCGGCGAGTTCCCCGCCTGGAGTCCCGACGGGAACACGGTGTACTGGGGCATCGGGAACGTGATCGCGGCCTACGATCTCGCCCGCGCCCAGCAGGTGGACGACAGCCTGAAGGCGGCGCGCGAAGCGCGGGGCGGCAACGGTGCTCAGGGCGGCGCGGGCGCCGATTCCGCGGCGCGCGACTCCGCGCATGCGGCGTCGGCCTACAAGCCGGCGGAACATCGGGTCATCGTCACGGCGGCCCGCGACATCCCGCAGAGCACGGCGGTGCTCCGCGGCGCCCGCGCCCTCACGATGAAGGGCCACGAGATCATCGAGAACGCGGACATCGTGATCCGCAACGACCGCATCGTGGCCGTGGGCAAGCGCGGCAGCGTGGCCATCCCGACGGGCGCCAAGGTCATCGACGTGAGCGGCAAGACGATCGTGCCCGGGTTCGTGGACACCCACTATCACACGCAGTGGCTGGTGCCCGACGTGCACGTGGGGCAGGTGTGGCAGTACCTGGCGATGCTCGCCTACGGCGTCACGACGACGCGCGATCCGCAGACCTCGACCACCGACGTCCTCACGTATGAGGATCAGGTGGAGACGGGAGCGATGGTGGGCCCGCGCATCTACTCCACGGGACCGGGCGTGTTCAGCTCCGAGCACATCAAGACCATGCAGGATGCCCGCGACGTGCTCAAGCGGTACGCGGAGTACTACGACACGCACACGCTCAAGATGTACATGTCGGGCAACCGTCTCACGCGGGAGTACATCATCATGGCGGCCAAGGAGCTTGGCCTGATGCCCACCACCGAGGGCGGCCTCGACTTCAAGCTCGAGATGACGCACGCCATGGACGGCTATCCGGGGGTGGAGCATGCGCTCCCGATCGCGCCGCTGTACGACGACGTGGTCAACTTCTGGGCCAAGAGCGGCACCACGAACACCCCGACGCTGATCGTCTCCTACGGGGCGCCGTTCGGCGAGAACTACTGGTTCACCAACACGAACGTGCACGACGACCCCAAGGTGCGCCACTTCCACCCGGAAAACGACATCGACGAGAAGACGCGCCGGCGTGGCAGCGGCGCCGGCGACAGCCCGGGGCCCGGCGGCTGGTTCCGGCCCGAGGAGTATGCGTTCCCGCTGCACGCCGCGTTCTCCAAGGGCGTGGTGGAGGCGGGCGGCCGCGTGGGCGTGGGCAGCCACGGCCAGTTCCAGGGGCTGGGCTACCAGTGGGAGATGTGGATGATCGCCATGGGCGGAATGCAGCCCTACGACGTCCTCCGCTGCGCTACCATTCTGGGAGCCGAGGGCATCGGGATGGAGAAGGACCTCGGAAGCCTCGAGCCGGGTAAGATGGCGGACCTGGTCGTGCTCGACGGGAATCCGCTGGACAACATCCGGAACACCAACACCATCGAGTACGTGATGAAAAACGGCAGGCTCTACGACGGCAACACGCTCGACGAGGTATACCCGCGGGTGCGCAAGCTCCCGCACTACCTCTGGCAGGACAAGGTGCCGCACGTGGAGGCTGGCTTGACCGGAAACTGATGCGACCCACGGCAGCATTGATGGTCTTCGCGGCGAGCGTGGCGGTGCTGGGGTGTTCGCACCGCTCGCCGCTGCTCGCGCCCACGCCCGAGGAGTTGCAGATCCCCGCGCCCGACAGCTTCCGCGTCGAGTTCCGGACCACGCGGGGGCCGTTCCTCGTCATGGCGCACCGCGACTGGTCGCCGTACGGCGCCGACCGGTTCTACTTCCTCGTGTCCAACGGCTATTACGACGACACGTACTTCTTCCGGGTCGTCAAGGGGTTCGTGGCCCAGTTCGGGATCTCCGGCAACCCGCTGGTGAACCAGGCCTGGCGCGGCCGGAACCTGCCCGACGATCCCGTGCTGCGCAGCAATCAGCGCGGCACGATCGCGTTCGCGCGCAGCGGCCCGCACTCGCGCGGCGTGCAGCTCTACATCAACGAGCGCGACAACGCGCGGCTCGATACGCTCAGCGGGTTCGGCTTCCCGCCCTTTGCGCAGGTCGTCCAGGGCATGGGCGTCGTGGACTCGCTGTACAGCGGCTACGGCGAGGGCCCGCCGCGCGGGAAAGGTCCGTCGCAGGATTCGCTCCAGACGGCGGGCAACGCGTACGTCGCGCGCCACTTCCCGCTGCTCGACCGGATCCTCACCGCCCGGGTCACCGAGACCTGGGGCGACACGCTCAGCGCCAGCATGTCGCTGCGGCGGGGGATGGGTCCCGTGCGCCGCCCGGATCGCGACCGATAACGGCCGTGCCCGCTACTCGCGCTCCGGCACGCGCCACACCGCGCCGTCCTGCGCGATGAGTTGATTGGCCGACGCCGGCCCCCACGATCCGGCTTCGTACGTCTCCATGCGCGCCGGCGGGTGCGCGGCCCAGTAGTCGAGGATCGGTTCCACCACCTTCCACGCCGCCTCCACCTCGTCGCTGCGCGTGAACAGCGTGGCGTCGCCGAGCATCACGTCGAGGAGGAGCGTCTCGTACGCCGACGGGTTCACGTCGCCGAACGCGTCGCGGTAGGCGAAGTCCATCGCCACCGGCGCCACCTCGATCTGCCGTGCCAACTGGTACGCCGCACCCGGCGTCTTCACCTGGAACGAGAGCGAGATGCCCTCGTCGGGCTGGATGCGCATCACGAGCGTGTTGGGCGCCATCAGCTTTCGGGTCTCGTGGCCGAACATCAGGTGCGGCGGTTCGCGGAACTGGACGGCGATCTCCGACACGCGCTCGGCCATCCGCTTGCCCGACCGCAGGAAGAAGGGCACGCCGTTCCAGCGCCAGTTGTCCAGGAACACCCGCAGCGCGGCATAGGTGGGCGTCACCGAATCGGGCGCCACGGTGGGCTCGTGGCGGTAGCCGGCCACGTCGGCGCCGCCCACCGAGCCGGCGCGGTACTGCGCGCGCACCGCCGACCGCTCCACATCGGCCGGCCCCATCCAACGCAGCGAGCGCAGCACCTTCACCTTCTCGTCGCGCACGGCATCGGCGCTCATCGTCACCGGCGGCTCCATGCAGGTGAGCGCCAGCAGCTGCATGATGTGGTTCTGGAACATGTCCCGGACCACGCCCGCCTCTTCATAGTACGCGCCGCGCTGCTCCACGCCCACCGTTTCGGCCACCGTGATCTGCACCTGCGCGATGGACTGGCGGTTCCACAGCGGCTCGAAGATCGCGTTGGCGAAGCGAAACACGAGAATGCTCTGCACCGTCTCCTTGCCCAGGTAGTGATCGATGCGGAACAGCTGGCATTCGTCGAACAGTTCGAGCACGAGCTCATTCAACGCCTGGGCGGTGGCCAGGTCGTGCCCGAACGGCTTCTCGATCACCACGCGGCGCCAGGGCCGCACCGCCGCGCTGCCCACCTTGGGCGCGAGCTGGCTCTCCGACAGGTGGCGGGCGATCTCCTCGAACACGCTCGGCGGCACGGCCATGTAGAACAGGCGATTGCGCGCCTCCTCGGCGCGCGGCGCTTCGAGCTCGGCCAGCCGGCCCCCGATCGCCTGGTACGTGCGGGCGTCGGCGAGATCGCCCGATACGAAGTGGAGCCGCGCGCTCAGCGCGCGCCACACGGCGTCGTCCACATCCTCGATCTCCTCGGACCGCTCGAGCTCGGCGCGCACCAGCGTGCGGAACGCCGCGTCGTCGTACGCCGCGTGGCCCACGCCCAGCAGCGCGAACGGCTCGGGCAACAGCCCGTCCTTGGCCAGCTGGTAGAGGGCCGGCATCAGTTTGCGGCGCGACAGGTCGCCCGAGGCGCCGAGCACGACCATCGTGCAGGGATCGGGGATGCGGCGCTCGGGTCCGATGGCGCGCAGCACCTGGCTGGGCCGGACCGCCACGTGCGTTGTCGGCGCCGTCATTCAGCCTTGATGGCGTGCCCGCCGAACTCGTTGCGCAGCGCGGCGATCACCTTGGCCGAGAAGCTGTCTTCCTGCCGCGAGCGGAATCGCATCAGCAACGACAGCGTGATCACCGGCGCCGGCACGTCGAGCTCCATCGCTTCGGCCACCGTCCACCGGCCCTCCCCGGAGTCGGCCACCCAGCCCTTGATGGCGCCGAGCGACGCGTCCTTGGAGAACGCCTGCACGGCCAGCTCGTTGAGCCACGACCGCACCACGCTCCCTTGCTGCCACACCGAGGCGATCTGCTCCAGATCGAGGCCCGGGAACGTCTTGGAGGCGTGCAGCACCTCGTACCCCTCGGCGTACGCCTGGAGCATGCCGTATTCGATGCCGTTGTGCACCATCTTCACGTAGTGACCGGCGCCCACCGGGCCCACGTGCGCGAAGCCGTCGGGCGGAGCCAGCGTCTTGAAGATCGGCTCGCAGTACGTGACGGCGCGGCGCGATCCGCCCACCATCAGGCAGTAGCCGTTTGCCAACCCCCAGATGCCGCCGCTCGTGCCGGCGTCGATGAATTCGATCCGGCGCTCCACCAGCGCCGCGCCGCGGCGCATCGAATCGTGGAAGTTGGAATTGCCGCCGTCGATGATCACGTCCCCATCGCCCAGATGCGGGAGCAGCTCGGCGATCGTGTCGTCCACCGGCGCGCCGGCCGGCACCATGATCCAGATCACGCGCGGCCCCTTGAGCTGCGCGCAGAGGTCTGCAAGGTCCTTGGCCGGCGCGGCGCCCAGCGCCGCGTACCGCTGGACGGCGTCGGCGCTCCGGTCATACACCACCACCGTGTGGCCGCCGTGCATCAATCGCTCCACCATGTTCCCGCCCATGCGGCCAAGGCCGATCATCGCCAATTGCATTGCACCAGTCACCGGAAAGAGAAGACCTGTCGAGTGGGTCAGGACGCGAGCAGCACGGCGCGCGCCGGCGCGCCGTCGAGCCCCACGAGTCGCAACGGCAGGCAGCGCAGCTCGTAGATCCCCGCCGGGGGCTCGCTGAGATCGAGCCCCTCGATGATGATTACCCCGCGCTCCAGCAACGTGCGATGTGTACGATGGTGGCCGGAGTGGAACTGCTCCACGGAGAGGTAGTCCACCCCCACGAGCTTGACGCCGTGATCCACCAGATACGCCGCCCCGTCGGGCGAGAGGTAGGTGAAATCGGGGTGGAAATCCCGCTCGCGGAGGAACGCCGAGTTGCGCGTGCGGATGAGCACGCGCGTGGCATGCGTCAGATCGTGCGGCCGCAGATGCTCCTCGGTCACGGCCATGACGTCCGGCGCCACCGCGATCAGGAGCGCCGGGCCCATCAATACGTCCAGCGGCAGCGTGTCCACGCCGGCGCCGTCGTCGAAGAAGTGGCGCGGCGCGTCGACGTGCGTGCCGGTATGCGACCCCAGCTCCAGCCGCGAGACGTTGGCGCTGGCGCCGTCGGCGATCGCCTGCTGCAGCGCGATGTGGATCTCCGGATTGCCCGGATACACCAGCCCGCCCGACTCCAGCGGCACCGAGATGTCGTAGATGTGTCGCATGTCACTCCGTCCGTTGGGGCCAATCCAGCAGCGGGTCGTCCACCGCGTAGCCGTGCGCTATCCGTATGGACCTCGCCACCGCGCGCCGCGTCTCATCCTGGATGGACAACAGCGCGTCGCGGGCGGCGCGAAACCGGAGGCCGGCCTCCACCGCGAACAGATCGCACAGGTCCACCTCGTGCGCGCACGCCGCGATCCCGCGCTCATCCACCAGGCGCTGCGTGCGCGACAGCACGGCCGCCGTGGCGAACAGCTCCACGGCCATGTCGGCCAGCCGCTCCAGCTCCTGCTGGCGGTCCACGATGTGCTCCCGGTACACGTCAAGCAGGCGCTGCCCGGCGTCGGCGAGCTCGCGCACGTGCCGCTCGAAATAGCGCCGGTGCCCCTCGAGCCGGGGATGCAGCACCACGTCCAGCGTGCCGGTGGCCCCCAGCCGGCTCTTGAGCCGCGACGCCGCGAAGCCGCTCACCAGGCCCAGGTGGCGGACCGGATGCTTGAGCGCCGCCGCGATCTCGCGCATCTGGCCAGCCGGTCCCTGGATGCCGTTGAGGGCGATGAACAGCCGCAGGATCTCATTCGTCCCCTCGAAGATCCGGTTGATCCGCGCATCGCGCAGCATGCGTTCGTAGGGATACGGCTTCACGAATCCCCGTCCGCCCGCCACCTGCACCATCTCGTCCGCGGCACGCCACAGGAGCTCGCTGGCGAACACCTTGCAGCACGCCGCCTCCAGCGCATCGTCGCCGTCCGGCGCGGCCGCCATCGCCGTCAGCACGCCCAGCATCGCGTCGGCGGCGTAGGTGTCGGCGGCGATCCGCGCCAGCTTGCGCTGCGTGATCTCGAACTCGATGATCGGCTTCCCGAACTGCACCCGCTCCTCGGCGAACGTCGTCATCTCGTGCAGCAGGTGCTTGGCGCCGGCCGTGCACCCGGCGGCCAGCGACAGGCGCCCGCCGTTGAGCACGCGCACCGCCACGGCGAATCCCTTGCCCACGGTGCCGAGCACATGGTCCAGCGGGACGGTGAGGTCCTCGTACAGCAACTCGGCCTGCGTGGACCCGCGGATGCCCAGCTTCTGCACCGTGCCCAGCACCGTGAAGCCCGGCATGTCGGGCCGGACGATGAACGCCGTGGGCCGCGAGACGCGGTCGCCGCCCCGCTCCACGGGGGTCTGCGCGAACGTCACGATCACGCCGGCGCGCTGCCCGTTCCCGATCCACTGCTTGTGCCCGTTGAGGATCCACGCCGTGCCGTCGCCCGACAGCTCGGCGCGGGTCCGGATGTTCTGCGCATCCGAGCCGGTCTCAGGCTCGGTGAGCGCATAGGCGGCCAGCGTCTCGCCTCGCGCCAGCATCGGCAGGTAGCGCGCCTGCTGGTCGGGCGACCCGTACAGCACCAGCGCCTTGCACCCCAGGCCGCAGTGCACCCCCACGAGCACGGCCAGGCTGGCGTCGATACGCGATACTTCGCCGAACACGCGCGCGTAGCCGGCGGGCGATAGGCCGGCGCCCCCGAACGCCTCGGGAATCGTGAGCCCCAGGAGCCCGCCCGCCGCCAGCGCCTGCACGACCGGCTCCGGTATCGTCTCGTGCGCGTCCAGTTCCGCCGAGTCCACCAGGTCGTGCGCGATCTCGCGCAGGCGGTCGATCAGCCGACCCACCCGCCGCGCCTCGCCCGGATCCCGGCGGTCGAGCGGGTCAGGGTAGGGGAAGATCAGCGATTCGTGCACCGCGCCGCTGAAGATCCCGCGGACGAAGGAAGCCGTGACGGAATGCATGCTCTGGAGTTTGACCCCTTGTCCCCCACAGTCAAGACGATCATACCATGTTGTGACACGCCGTTCGCTGTAAGTCTTTGGTAAGACAGCCCCCGCTCGCTGGCTGGCCCCGGCGGCGAGCATTTCATTTCCTTCACCATGACCCCTCCCCGCCCCTCCCGCGTCGTCGGCACGGTGGTCGTCCTCGGGCTCGCGCTCGTGGTCACCGCCCTGCTGGTGTACCAGGCCGAGGTGGCGGCTCGCGGCCACCGCCTCACCGCCGAGCACACCCTCCACGACTACGCGTCGTTCGCCGACTGGCAGTTCGAGCAGCAGGTCAAGAACGAACTCCTCACCAACATCATCCCGTCGCTGGCCCAGGCGGCGATGCGGGTGGATCCCACGCGACTGCCGGCGTCGCTGCTCAGTCCCGAATCGGTGGGCGCCATGGCCCGCGACTACGCCGGCTGGTGTGGGTGCCTGGACAGCGTGCGGTACTACTTCCGCATCGACTGGCCCAACGGCCAGCTCCTCACCACCCGGAACCGTGCGTCCACGGCGGAACTGCGGTGGGTGCGCGATACCGTGGTCACCTACGTCAAGCAGCTCAAGCCGCTGTCGGAGATGCTCCCCCAGTCCTACGGCTCCACGGACAGCAGGTCCCGGCCGCAAGCGTCCATGCGCGTGATCGTCACCAACGACTCGTACGTGATGATCCTGGGCGGGATCGACGAGCAGCCGATCCTGCTCGTATTCCTCGTGTCGCGGAACCTCAAGGGCCAGCCGGTGGTCATCTACGGCTACCAGACGGCGCCGCTCCAGTTCCTCACCCCGGCGTTCCGTTCGGTATACCACCGCAACGCCCTCCTGCCGCCGTCGCTCGTCGGCAGCCTGCCCGTGGATTCGGTGCTCTCGCTCGCCGTGGACGACGTCCACGGCGAGCCCCTGTTCGGCTCGCCGGGCCAGTACGATCTCACCTACAGCGTCGCCGACACGCTGGAGCCCAACTTCGGCCGGCTCGTGCTGCGCGTGGCGCTGCGCCCCGACGTCGCCGGCCGGCTGATCGTGGGCGGGCTCCCGCCGTCGCGGCTGCCGATGCTCATCTCCCTGCTGGTCGTGATGGCCATCCTGCTCGCCATCGCCCTCGTGCAGCTCCGCCGCGAACAGGAGCTGGCCAGGCTCCGCACCGAGTTCGTCTCGGGCGTGTCGCACGAGCTCCGCACGCCGCTCGCCCAGATCCGCTGGTTCTCCGAACTGCTGCACATGGGCAAGCTGCGGTCGGAGGAGGAGCGCGTCCGCTCGGCGGGGATCATCGACCAGGAGGCCCGCCGCCTCACCTATCTCGTGGAGAACGTCCTCAACTTCTCGCGCGGCGAGCGCAAGCAGAACCGGATCTCGCCGGCGCCCACCGACCTCGAGCGCGAACTGCGCGAAGCGCTCGAACTGTTCGCGCCGCTGGCGCGCTCCCGCAAGATGAAGCTGCGCGCCGAGCTCGCCGTCGACCTCGTGGCCCTCGTGGACCGCGACGCCTTCCGCCAGGTGATCCTCAACCTCCTCGACAACGCGGCCAAATACGGCCCCGAAGGGCAGACGATCACCATCGGCTCGGCGCGCACCGGCACCAAGGCCCGCATCTGGATCGACGACGAGGGGCCGGGCGTCGCCGTGGCCGACCGCGATCGCGTGTGGGAGCCCTACGTGCGCCTGGCCCGCGATACCGAGCGCGGCACCGGCGGCAGCGGTATCGGCCTCTCGGTCGTACGCGAGTTGGTGGAGATGCACGGCGGTACCTGCACCATGGAGACCTCCCCCAGCGGCGGCGTGCGCGTCGTCGTGAAATTGCCGGCCGCCGGCGCCGCCGCGATCAAGGAGCCCGCCATATGAACCGCATCCTCATCATCGAAGACAACCCCGATCTCGCCTACGGCCTGCGCACCGGCCTCGAGATCGAAGGCTACGACGCGGACGTGGCCGGCGACGGCGAGGTGGGGCTGGTCCGCGCCCGTGAGTGGAATCCCAACCTCGTCATCCTCGACCTCATGCTGCCCGGCATGGACGGCTACCGGGTGCTGCGCACCCTGCGCGACGAAGGACTCGAGATGCCGGTGCTCATCCTCACCGCGCGCGGCGAGGAGACCGACAAGGTGCTCGGCTTCCGCCTCGGGGCCGATGACTACGTCACCAAGCCGTGCGGCGTGCTCGAGCTGCTGGCCCGCGTCGCGGCGCTCCTCCGCCGCGCCCGCCGGTCCGACGTCCGCGACGCGGCGGCGCTGGAACGGTTCGGCGCCGTGGAGATCAATCCGGCGTCGCGCACCGTCACCCGCGGCGATCACCCCGTGGCGCTGAGTCCCAAGGAGTTCGACCTGCTCCTCACCCTCGTGCGCCGCCGCGGCGCCGTCGTCTCGCGCCTCGAGTTGCTCAAGGAGGTCTGGGGCTACAGCGCCGACGTCATGACGCGGACGGTGGACATCCACATCGCCGAGTTGCGCCGTAAGCTCGAAGACGATCCGTCCAAACCCAAGCACATCCTCACCGTGTGGAAAGCGGGCTACCGGCTCGAAGCCTGAGCAGCTTTCCCTCCGCGCTCGCCTCTCCCTCTCCCCCCAATCCATGCGCCGCTTCGCGTTCATTCCGGCACTCGCCCTCGCGAACCTCGTCGTCGCCGCCCCGGTTCGCGCTCAGTTGCCCAGCGATGGCCCGCAGCTCATCGCCGCGATGCACGATCGGTACGCCGACACCTGGTACCGGACGCTCACCTTCACCCAGAAGAGCACCTGGTTCGCGGCCGACGGCGCCGAGGCGCGCGTGCAGACGTGGCACGAAGCGGCGTCCATCCCGGGCAAGCTCCGCATCGACATGGGCGAGGCGGCCGCCCGCGACGGGATGCTCTATGTGGGCGACAGCACCTATCTATTCAAAGGCGGCAAGCTCACCGGCGCCGCGGCGGAGCGGAACCCGCTCATGATCCTCGGGTTCGATGTGTACCGGCAGGCCCCGACGCACACCGCGGACGTGCTGGGCCACGAGGGAATCGACCTCACGAAGTTCCACCGTGACACTTTCCAGGGCCGGCCGGTGTACGTCGTGGGTGCGGCCCCGGGAGATACGGCGAGCAAGCAGTTCTGGGTGGACGCCGAGCGCCTGCTGTTCGTGCGGCTCATCCAGCCCAACCCGCGCGGAACGGCCACGCAGGACATCCGCTTCAATCGCTATGTTTCCAGACCCGGCGGCTGGCTGGCTGAGCAGGTGCAGGTCTGGTCGGGCGGCAAGCTGGCCTATCAGGAGGATTACACGGACGTGCGCGTGAACGACTCGCTCGACCCGCAGCTGTGGAGTCCTGCGGCGTGGGCCACGGTGCCCCTGTGGTGGAAGTAGCCCGGCCGCTGCGCGCGCTCACGCTGGCGTTCGCCGCGCTGGCGGCCGCCGCCGGCGCGCGGCCGGCGTACGCGCAGCGCCTGGCCAGCCTGCCCGGTCGGGACTGTTCGGCCACCGCGTTCGTGCCCCCGCTCGCGCCCGACACGATCGCGCAGGACGTCCTCGATTCGCTCGGCACGATCACCGTGGCGTCGCGGCCTGGCGTGAGTCTGCTCAAGAACGTGATCGCCGCCAGATTCGATACGTCGGCCACCCAGATGCAGCGCCAGGCCGCCGTGGACCGCGTGTGCGGCGTGGTGATCGGCGGCGACCGCGGCGGCGATGCCGACGGCTACTACCTCGTGCGCCTGCATGGCGCCGGGAACGTGGAGATGCTCGACGCCGCGGCCGACGTGGTGCGCCATATGCCGGGCGTGGCCAGCGCGCAGACGCTGTCGCTCCACCGAACCGATGTCGCCGACGCGCCCCCCGCCGACGCGTCCGGCCCGGCGGAAACGTCGTGCGCCGACGGCTCCACCGGCGGTCTGCTGCGCATCGATGCCGTGAAGGAGATGCTCGCCTCGCGCGACGCCGGCGAGATCCGGTTGATGAACGACCTCGGCCTCGGCGGCGTGGACTCCAGCGCGGTGCGGGTGGTTGATGACGTCGGGGTGTGCGCTCGGGTGGCGTCCGCCATTTTGCGCGCCGCGCACTTCGAGTTGACCGACTCCCCGTACGTCGTGCTCCGCGCCGGACCGCGCTACGTGGCCTTCGACCCGCGCGGCTACAACCGCGCCTTCTTCCTCGTCGATTCGACCTTCAGCTTCCGCACCGTGCTGCGCTGACCGGCGCCGAGCACGGCGCGCGGCCTTACCCGGTTCGCGTCTCCTCCAGTTGGACCGCCAGCAGCCCCGGCGCCGTCACCGGCGCGTTGCACGCGTACGCGCGGCACAGATACGCCGTCGCCAGGCCATCCCGCAGCGGCCGGTCCGCGAGCAGCGGGACGTCCGCGTTGTCCGCGGCCGCCCCGCCGGCGATGACGAGCGACGGCACGTATTGCCGCGCCGATTCCCGCGCCAGGGCGCGGAACGCATCGCTCGACGGATCACCCACCACCGCCAGCTGCACCGCGCCGTACACCGCGAGGTCGGCCGCGCTCAGCAGATGCCCGAACGCCAGCGGATGCCGCGCCATCGGTTCGGCGAGCGAGGCCAGCACCCGCTCGCCGCGTTCGCGGTGCTCGGGGTCGCCGAACAGTTCGGCCAGCCGCAGCGACAGTTCCACGGCCAGCGACGTGCCCGACGGCGTGGCGTTGTCGCTCACGTCGCGCGGCCGCGTGATCAGCGACTCGTGGTCGCGGGCGGTGTCGAAGAAGGCGCCGGTCTCCTCGTCCCAGAACCAGCGGACGATGGCGCTGCCCAGATCGCGCGCCCGGTCCAGCCATATGCGATCGAAGGTCAGCTCGTAGAGCGACAGCGCGCCCAGCGCCACCGCGGCGTGATCCTCGAGGTAGCCGGCGAGACGCGTGACTCCGTCGGTGTGCACGCGCATCACGCGCCCGTCGCGCACCATCTCGCGGAACAGGAATTCGCCGTTGCGCAGCGCGAGGTCGCGGTACGCGGTCGACTCGAAGGCCCGCGCGCCCTCGGCCACCGCCCGCAGCATGAGCCCGTTCCACGCGGCCAGGATCTTCTCGTCGCGGGCCGGCCACACCCGGCGGCTCCGCGCGTCGTAGAGTGTGCGCCGGGCCCGGTCCACGGCATCGCGCAGCGCGGCCGGCTCCACCGCGGCCCGCGCCGCCGCGGCGCCGAGGTCATCGGGCACGTGCAGGATCGAGCGGCCTTCGAAATTGCCGCCCGCCTCCACGCCGTAGTACGCACGCACGAGCGGGGCGTCGGCGCCCAGCAGCGCGTCGAGTTCGTCCGCCGTCCAGAGATAGAACTTGCCCTCCTCCCCTTCGCTGTCGGCGTCGAGCGTGGAGTAGAAGCCGCCGCCCGGCGCCGTCATCTCGCGGGCCACCCAGTCGAACGTCTCCTCGCAGACGCGACGTACGCCGTCGTCACCCGTGGCCTGCCACAGGTGCACCGCCAGCCGGCCGAGGAGCGCGTTGTCGTAGAGCATCTTCTCGAAGTGCGGCACCAGCCACCCCGCGTCGGTGGCGTAGCGCGCGAAGCCCCCGCCCACCTGATCGTAGATGCCGCCGCGCGCCATGGCGCGGAACGACCGCGCGGCCACCTCGAGCGGGAACGGCTCGCCCGTTCGCGCCCACACGGCGAGCATGGCGTCGAGCGACATTGCCTGCGGAAATTTCGGGGCGCCGCGAAACCCGCCGTACCGCGCGTCGTACTCCGCGGCGGCCGCGCGGTAGGCGCGTTCGAGCAGCGCCGCGTCCAGCGCACCGGTGGCCGTGGCGGGCGCCGCCGCCGCATCGTAGATCTGCCGCAGCATGTCGGTGGTCTTGCGCACGTCGCCGCGCCGATTGGCGTACGCGTCCGACACCGCCTCGAGCACGCGCCGGAACGACGGCATGCCGTGCCGGTCGTCGGGCGGGTAGTAGGTGCCGCCGTAGAACGGCTCGCCCTCGGGCGTGAGGAACACCGTCATCGGCCACCCGCCGTGCCCGGTGAGGGCCTGCACTGCCTGCATGTAGATCGCGTCAAGATCCGGACGCTCTTCGCGGTCCACCTTGATGCACACGAACCGCGCGTTCATGAGGGCCGCGGTGCCCGCGTTTTCGAACGACTCGCGCTCCATGACGTGGCACCAGTGACACGCCGCGTACCCGACGCTGAGCAGGATCGGCCGCTCTTCGCGGCGGGCCCGGTCCAGTGCCTCGGCCCCCCACGGGTACCAGTCCACCGGGTTGTGCGCGTGGTGCCGCAGGTACGGGCTGGTCTCGTGCGCCAGTCGGTTGGCCATTGGTGCGCTCTGGGAAAAGTGACGCTACCTTAGACGTGGAACACTAACCATTCGGCAGCTGGACCCACGCCCACCCAACCGGACCCGCCGTGGCCGCCGACGATCGTTCTCGCCACTCCACAAAGCGCCGCACCGCTCATGCCGGTTCCCCCGCATCACCGGCGAGTCTTCCCACGCTGGGCCGCGTGCCCTGGTGGGCCGTGATCCTGTCGCTGCTCGTGCTGGTGTCGGCCGACTTCGCCGTGGATCCGATCCGGAACGCCAGCACCTTCCAGCGCGTGCCCGACGTGCACCTGGTGCTCTCCACGGGGTATCTGCTACTGGCCCCCATCTGCAGCGTGTTGGACACGCTGTCGCTGATGAGCGTGCGCCAGCACATCGCCATCCTCATCACGCTGG
This sequence comes from Gemmatimonadaceae bacterium, assembly GCA_035533755.1. Taxonomy (NCBI): domain Bacteria; kingdom Pseudomonadati; phylum Gemmatimonadota; class Gemmatimonadia; order Gemmatimonadales; family Gemmatimonadaceae; species Gemmatimonadaceae bacterium. The sequence goes on along the minus strand of DATLTC010000096.1, from coordinate 44,275 downwards.
TGGCGCTGTTCGCCGCGTGCCGGGCGTGGCGCGGATTCCGCCATGGCACCGGCTTCCTTCGTGAATTGAAAGCGGCGGCCCTCGCGTTGGGCGGGCTGGTGCTGGTCTACGCCGTCGGCGCGCTCGTCCCGCGCCCGATGGCCGCAGTGTCGGTCGACACTCCGTTCAACGACGCCGTGCTCGTGGCCGACTTCCATTCGCACACCAAGTTCTCCCATGACGGCGCGCCCTGGTTCAGCCCCGAGGCCAATCGCCGCTGGCATCGCAACGCAGGGTTCGACGTTGCCTACATCACCGACCACCGCACCGTGCAGGGCGCCGAGGATGGAATCGCCAACAATCCGCCGGTGGCGGGCGAAGGCACGATGATCCTGCAGGGGCTCGAGGTGGTGTGGCGCGGCGCGCACGTGAACCTGCTCGGGGCGGAGCGACGGTACCGGGGCCTCACCGATCCGGCGCTGCGCGATCTGGACGACACGTCCCTCGCGCTCGCGAGCGCCATTCCCAACAGCGAGCCGATCGTGGTGTACACCTTCCCCGATCTCATGCGGAACCTGCATCCCGCCCACGGGCCCGGCACGCCCGGCGCGCGCGCCATCGAGATCATCGACGCGTCGCCGCGCGGGCTGGGAGACGTCCGCCGCCTCCGGACGGTGATCAGTTACGTGGCTGACACGTTCAACCTCGCGCTGGTGGCCGGCAGCGACAATCACGGATGGGGATTCACCGCGGCCGGCTGGACCCTCGTGTCCCTGCCCGGATGGCGCGGCATGTCCACCGACTCGCTCGCCGCCGCCATCGACGACGTCATCCGCACCCGGGGCTTCGAGGGCACCACGGTGGTCGAGCGCCGCGTGGCCAATACCCGCGGGTCCACGTGGCGCCTGATCGCCACCGCGCCACTCGTCGTCAGCCGCATGTTCACCATGCTCACCAACGACGAGCGCGTGTCATGGCTGCTCTGGATCTGGGCGATCGCGCTCGCGCCGGTGGCTTGGCGCCGGCGCCGGCCCCGGGGAGCGGCAGGCGCGGCATGACCGATCCCGGTCCGCCGCGCGCGGCGGGTAGGCACATTCGGAATGCGTGGCACCTGGCCCTGTTCGTCCTTGCCGCAGCGGCGCTCGTCCGACTCGCGTTCGCCGCGGTCATCCCCCTCTTCCCCGACGAGACGTACTACTGGGAGTGGTCCCGGCACCTCGCCGCCGGCTACTTCGACCATCCGTGGGGCATCGCCGCTCTCATCCGCGGCGGGACCGGGCTCGCCGGCGCTGCCGGCATCGGGCCGTCTCCGATCGCGGTCCGCCTGGGCGTCGTCGTCGCCGGATTCCTGGCGGCACTGTTCGCCTCGGCCATTGCCCGACGCCTGGGCGGCGACCGCGCCGGCCTCCTCGCGGCGCTCGTCTTTTCGCTCATGCCGCTCGCCGCCGCCGGACTGGTGCTCGCCACCCCCGACGTGCCGCTGCTGTGCACGGCCGCCGCGGGCGTGTACTGCGTGGTTCGCGCCGTCGAATCGAAGATCCACTCCCCGGCGTCGCTCGCCTGGTGGATCGCCGCCGGGCTCGCGCTCGGCCTCGCCTTCTCGTCCAAGTACACATCCATCCTGTTCCCCGTGGGCGTGACGATCGCCGTGCTCACGCGCCGGAGTCTGCGCGCACGGCTGGGCGAAGCCGGACCCTGGGCCGCCTGCCTGGCCGCGCTGACGGTGTTCGTTCCCGTCTTGGCCTGGAACTCACGCCACGGCTGGATCTCGTTCACGTTCCAACTGCACCACGGATTGGGGGCGCCCAGCGGCTCGCCGCTCGTGCGCGAACTCGCCCTCGTCGGCGGGCAGGCCGGTCTCGCCACCCCGATCCTGCTCGTCCTTCTGAGTATCGCCGTGTGGCGCGCGGTCCGCCGTCCGGCCGGCGACGCCCACTACCTGCTGGCAGTCGTGGCCCTCACGTGCGTCGGCATGTTCCTGTTCAGCGCCTTCCGCCGGCCGGTGGAGGCCAACTGGCCGGCGCTGGCCTACATCCCGGCCGTCCCGCTCCTGGCCGCCACCGATTGGGGCGTCCTCGGCCGCCGCTGGCTGCGCTGGGGCCTCGCACTTGCGGCTGTCGTGTCGTGCGTCGTGTACGTGCAGGCGGTCGTTCCGGTGCTGCCGCTGCCGGCGCCGCGCGATCCCGTGGCGCGGTCGGCCGGGTGGGGCCAGCTCGCCGACAGCGTCGCCGCGGCGCAACGCCTCGTGGCCGGCGATCGCGTGCACGCGTGGGTGGCCGCCGACAAGTACCAGGACGCCTCCGAGTTGGCCTACCATCTGGCGGGGCATCCCGTCACCTTCTCGCTCAACCTCTCCAGTCGTCCCAATCAGTACGATCTGTGGCCCGGCTTCCGGGCGCTCGCGCACGTGGGCGACGACCTGCTGCTCGTGCTGGACGAGGTGCCGCAACCGCACCACACGGCCGTCGTGCTCGCTGCCCACTTCGCGTCGGTGGAGAAGGGCGCGCTGGTGCCGCTCACCCGTCGCGACGGCGGAGTCGCCACCCGGCGGCGCATCTGGATCCTGCGCGGGTGGAAGGGAACGTGGCCGGCGACCGAGCCGTGAGACGCTGAACGGCCGACCGTCCTACCCTCCTACCCTCCTACCGTAGTCTTCCGAATCGCGTCCAGCATCCGGATCAGCTCGCGCTTCTCGGCGGCCGAGAGCATCTCCACCACCACGTCGTCGTATGCGCTGATCGGCGCGTCGAGTTGGGCGAGCAGGGCCAGCCCGGCGGCCGTGATCTGGCACATGACCTGTCGCCGATCGGGCGCGCTGCGCTCGCGGCGGGCATACCCCGCCGCCTCCAGCCGGTCGAGCAGTCGGGTGACCCCCGGCGACGCATCCACCATCCGGCCGCGGATGGCCAGCGTGGGAATGCCCTCGTCGCCGGCGCCGCGCAGGATGCGCAGCACGTTGTATTGCGGTTGCGTGATGCCCATCGGTTCGACGATGGCGCTGATCTCCCGCTGGATCAGCGCCGCGGTGCGCATGATGCCGATCATCGCTTCGGCGCCGATCGAGTGGAACGGTCGGGTCTGCTGCAGCTCCCGCTGGATCGCGCTCTCGCGGCTGGATTTCGAGGTCGCCATGGGGGATCAGTATACCCCTAAGTCATGGGCCGACACCACCCGTCCGTGAAATTGCGTCTCCACCTGCCGGACGAGGTCGGCGTCGGTGCCGCCCCAGAATAGCTGGTGCACCAGCAGCAGGAGCTTGGGCTTGGCCCGCGCCGCCAGCGCTCCCAGCTGGTACGTGGATGTGTGGTACCGGGAATGATAGGCCTGCCACGCGGGCGAGCGCTTCTTGAACTGCTCGGCGTCGTACACCTCGTGCACCAGCACGTCGCATCCGTTGCAGGCCCGCACCACGGCGTCGGTGGGGCGCGTGTCGCCGCTCACCACGATCACGCGATCCGGCGTCTCGAAGCGGTACCCGAACGAATAATCCCAGGCGCCGTGCCGCACGCGAAAGGCGCGCACGGTCACGTTGGCGTCGTGGTATACCACGCCGTCGTCGGTGAATTCGTGCACGTCGGTGCGCCAGCCGGTCTTGTTCGACGGCTCGCCCCCGTGCAGCCGGATGTCGATGTCCTTCACGTAGGCGGAATCGATGAACCGGACCATGTTCGCCGTGCCCGGGGGCCCGTACACGCGCAGCGGCGCCGTGCGCTCCAGCACCCACGGGGTCAGCATGAGGTCGGGCAGTCCGAGGGTATGGTCGGAGTGCAGGTGGGTGAGGAAGACGATGTCCAGCTTCGGCATCGCCAGCGCCGTCACCCCCTCGCGCACCGCCGCCGCCGCCCGGCGTACGATCCCGGCCCCCGCATCCACGAGGTACGCCTGGCCGTTGGTCACGATCGCGATCGCCGGCCCGGAGCGATCGGGGTCGGCGTTGGGCGTGCCGGTGCCCAGCACCACGACGCGCGTGTTCTGGGCCCCGGCGATGCTCGACATGGCGATGAGCGCCGCAAGCGCCATCCGGAACGGTCTCATGGATTCGGTGGTCTCGGGAATGTCCGCCGCGCCAACAGTCCCACAGTCTGCCGGTCCGGCCGTCGGACAGCAAGACGGCCCCCGTCCCGCCCGCGTTCTCGCCGTATCGGTCTTGCGCCGTTTCGGTCCTGCCCCGTTTCTTTAACCACCATGTCCAACCTTCCTCCCGACCTCGACGCCTTCTTCGTCGCCAACGAACACCGCATCCGCGACGAACTGTTCGACCTCCTGCGCATCCCCAGCGTGAGCGCCCGCTCGGAGCACGACCCCGACACCGCCCGGGCCGCGCAGTGGGTGGCCGACAACATGAGCAATGCGGGACTCCGTGCCACCGTGCACCCCACCGCCGGCCACCCCATCGTGGTGGGCGAGTGGCGGGGCGCCGGCGCCGATGCCCCCACGGTGCTCATCTACGGCCACTACGACGTCCAGCCCGCCGAACCGCTCGAGTTGTGGCACAGTCCGGCGTTCGAGCCCACCGTGCGCGACGGCAAGCTGTTCGCGCGCGGCTCGGTGGACGACAAGGGCCAGCTGTTCATCCACATGAAAGCGCTCGAAGCGCACCTCAAGGTGCGCGGCGCCCTCCCCGTGAACGTCGTCGTCCTCGCCGAAGGGGAGGAAGAGGTGGGCAGCGACCACCTCGCGGCATTCATCGAGGCCCACAAGGCCGAGTTGGCGTGCGGCGCGGTGGTCATCTCCGACTCGTCGATGTTCGCGCCGGGCCTGCCGTCCATCCTCTCGTCGCTGCGCGGGCTCGCCTATTTCCAGATCGACGTCACCGGCCCCACCACCGACCTGCACTCCGGGAGCTACGGTGGCGCCGTCGTGAATCCGGCCATGGCATTGGCCCGCATTCTCGCCACCATGCACGACGCCTCGGGCCACGTGGCCATCCCCGGCTTCTACGACAAGGTGCGCGATTGGGGAGACAAGGCCCGCCGAGAGATCAAGGCGCTGCCGTTCGACGACGAGCAGTTCCGCGCCGAGACCGGCGCTCCCGTGCTCGGCGGAGAGGCCGGGTACAGCTCGCTCGAACGCATCTGGATGCGCCCCACCTGCGAGGTCAACGGCCTGCTCAGCGGCTACACCGGCGAGGGCGCCAAGACGGTGCTGCCGTCGCAGGCCATGGCCAAGGTGAGTTGCCGCCTCGTGCCCGATCAGGATCCGCGCGAGATCGAGCAGCTCATGAAGGCCCATGTCGAGCGCGTCGCGCCCGGCGGCGTGACGGTCACGGTCCGGGCGCTGCATGGCGGCAGGCCGTGGCGCGCCGAGCTGGACGGGCCGCTCTACGACGCGGCGCGCAAGGCGCTCGCCGCGGCGTTCAACAAGCCCCCGGTGATCACCGGCGAGGGCGGTTCCATTCCCGTGGTGGGCGACTTCGAGCGCATCCTCGGCGCCCCCGTCCTGCTCATGGGGTTCGGACTGCCCGGCGAGAACGCCCATGCCCCCAACGAGTGGCTGAGCATGGACAACTTCACCAGAGGGCTCAGGGCCGTGGCCGTGCTGTATGAGGAGTTGGGCAAGAAGAGCTGAGGGCCGGACGCCTTCAGCCGCCCGTCCCCGGTTCGCTCACAGCCCTTCCAGCAGCGCGTCGTTGTTCGGCGTGGCCGCGATGCGCTTGATCAGCCACTCCATCGCCGCCTGCGGCGGCATCTGCGCCAGCCCGCGGCGCAGCGTGAACACGTTGTCCAGCTGGTCGGGACGGAACAGCTTCTCCTCGCGCCGCGTGCCGCTGGTCGCGATGTCGATGGCCGGATAGATCCGCTTCTCGGCCAGCGGACGGTCGAGCTTGATCTCGCAGTTGCCCGTGCCCTTGAACTCCTCGAAGATCACGTCGTCCATGCGCGAGCCGGTCTCCACCAGCGCCGTGGCGATGATCGTCAGCGATCCGCCGCCCGCCGCCGGCGCCACCGAGCGCGCCGAGCCGAAGAACGCCTTGGGCTTGGCCATCGCCGTGGCATCGAGGCCGCCCGACAGCGTGCGTCCCGTGCCGCGTTCGGCCGTGTTGTGCGCCCGCGCCATGCGGGTGAGCGAATCGAGCACGATCACCACGTCGCGGCCCAGCTCCACCTGACGCCGCGCGTGCTCCAGCACCATCTCCGTCACGTCCACGTGCCGCTGCGCCGGCTGGTCGAAGCTCGACGCGATCACCTCGCCCACCCCCCACGAGATCGCTTCGCTCACTTCCTCGGGACGTTCGTCCACGAGCAGGATGAGCAGCACCACGTTGGGATGGTTGATCGCCACACCCTCGGTGATCGCGTGCAGGAGCGTGGTCTTGCCGGCGCGGGCCGGGGCCACGATCAACGCCCGCTGGCCGAACCCGATCGGCGCCAGGAGGTCGATGGCGCGGCGGATCAACTCGGCGCCGCCCTTGGCCGGCCGTCCCGTTTCCAGGAACAGCTTCCGCTCCGGATACGACGCCGTGAGCGACTGGAAGTCCGGACGCTTGGCGCTGGCCACGGGGTCCTCGCCGTTCACGGTGCGAATCTCCATCACCGTCAGCCGGCCACGATGGTCGCGCCCCAGCGCGCAGTCCAGCGTGTCGCTCTTGCGCAGCCCGAACTGCCGCGCCAGCTGCGGGGGCACGTACGGATCGCTGGCCTCGGTCAGATAGCTCGCCTCGGCGCGGCGCACGAACCCGCCTTCGCGCTGCGGATCGTACCAGCCTTTGAGCTCGCCGGCCGGCGTGAGCACCGCGGGCGCCTGCGGCGTCGCCGGCTGCTCGCGCACGTCCCGCACCTCCCGGCCATCCCGCGTGTCGCGCACTTCGCGGCCGCGGCCCCGCCCCCGATTGCGACGATGGCGCCGCCCGTTGCGTTCGTGGCGGCTGAAGCCCTGGTCTGGACGCTGGGCCCCATATTCGCCGGTTCCGTTCGACGATGCGCCGTCCGGATTGATCGCCGGCGCCGCCGGCGCATCCCGCCCGTTCGATTCCTCGGGTGGCGCGCTGTCCGACGTGGCGGCGGGCGCCGCCTCGACGGACGGGGCCGGAGCCGGAGCGGAGGAGGGAGCGTCGGCGGTGCTGCCGGCCGCGTCCCCTTCAGGGAGCATGTCCATGGATCCGTCCCGGTACGGGTTGGGTTCGCCCGACGCGTCGCCATTGGGGCGAGGCGGACGAGGGCCACGGCCACGACGAGGTGGGCGGCTACGTTCGTTCATTCGGCTGATGGTTTGGGAAAAGAGAAGCTCACTGTCTGGAACGCCCACGCTCAGCGGTGGGCCGGCTCTGCTGCTCACGCGTCACACGCGCTCCATTGCGCAAGCGCTCGAATCTGACCCGGGCGAATGAATTCGCAGCGCGGTCGAGCGCGAACTGACGGGATGTGGTGCGACGCGACTCTGGCGTTGATTTGTCTCGCTCGCGGCGCGGATGCCTCACGCGTCGGCGGGCGGGGCCCTGCGGGGCGCGGCCTCCTCGCCATCATCCACTCGCACGTGAGGGACGGGCTGCCACGCGATCGGCCGGAAGGACCGTACTGGTCGTGCCAGCGGACGCATGGAGTATCGGCAACTTGCCTCGTTCGCGCAACCCTGGAGTGGTCCGGGCGGGCCGGGACGGTAGGCGGCCGGGCCTCGGCCCCATATTTTCAGGCATGATTTCTCCAGCCATGGACGCGGCCGCCGAACTCCGGGCCGCGGTGCAGGACTACCAGCGCCACGACAACGTGGGCGTGCTCATGGATCGCGTGCGCGCGGTGGCGGAAGCCGTTTCGCCCGCCCAACTCCAGGCGGCCTGCGTCCCGTTCCGCGACCTGCCCGAGGTGATCATACCCGCGTACGAGCGAATCGTGTCTCAGGTGCCGGAAGACGCGCAGGCCTTGGTGATTCTCGCCAATGCCTACTGGCTCACCGGCCGCGGACCGGACGTGGTGGGCGATCTCGCGTCGCGCGCCATTGCCGTGGACGCAGAGAATCGCGGCGCGTGGCACCTGTGGGCGCTGTCGGAATCCGACATCCGCGAGCGCATGGGACGGTGGCAGCAGGTGGCGCAGCGATTTCCGCAGGATCAGTTGGCCCGGGCGGCGCTGGCCGACAACGCCACCAGCCTGGCTGGCGCCGAGCACGATCCGATGGCGCTGGAGCTCGCGATCCGCACCTACGAGGGGCTGCTTGGTGAAGGGCCGGCCGAGGCGCAGCGCGCGGCGCTCGAGTCGACGCTCAAGACGCTGCGGGGGTGGAAACTGTGACCGGGGACACACACGAGCATGGCGCCTCGCTGGCCGAATTCCGCGCCTACCGGGAGCGCATGAACGCCGAGATCCTGGGCGAGAACAACCTGGTGATCAATCGCTTCTTCGCGCTCGACACGCGGGCGTATGAGGCCGGCGCGCTGGACGTGAAGACCAAGGAGTTGCTGGGGCTCGTGGCCTCGCTGGTGCTGCGGTGCGACGACTGCGTCACCTACCACCTGGTGCGGTGCGCGGAGGAAGGGCTGTCGCGCGACCAGGTGTTCGAGTCGCTGTCCATCGGGTTGATCGTGGGCGGGTCGATCGTCATTCCGCACCTCCGGCGCGCCGTGGACCGGTGGAGCGAACTGGAGCGCGCCCGGCCCTGACCAATGCACGGCGGCGCGCCCCCCGAGGGGAGCGCGCCGCGGACCGCCAGCTGGGCATTGCCGGACGTTCAGGCCGAGACGTCGCGGGCCTTGGGTGCCATGGCGCTGACGATGTTGGTCAGGTCGCGCAGCTCGAATGGCTTGCGAAGCAGCGGACAGTCGCAGTTGCGGATGATCCGGTCCGCCTTCTCGGTGATGTCGCCCGTCATGAACAGCGTGCTGTGCTTGAGGTGCGGCTGCTCGGCTTTGGCCAACTCGAACATGACGTCGCCGCGCATGTCTTGAAGGCGCAGGTCGAGGACGAGGACGTCAACGGGCTCCTTCTTGAGCACGGCAACGCCAGCGTCTCCGCTGAGTGCGGTGCGGACGTCGAATCCAGCGCGCGTGAGCGCGATGGAGAGTGCTTTGCAGATTGCGGCCTCATCGTCGACGATGAGTACTCGAATTGGCGTCCCGTGCACCGCTCCGTCCTCCAGCTGTGGACGGGAGCGCCTGGTCAGGGCTCGCCGTCCTCGTCATGCTGCGCCGCCCGCACTCGCGTGGCCAGCAGCTTTACGAACTCTTCGGGGGGTAGCGCGTCCCGCACCTCGCTGGGCGTGTACCCCGTGAATTCACGCATCTGTTTTGTGAGCAGCCAGGGCCGGTTGTAACCCACCCGGGCCGCGATTTCCTTGATCGATCTTCCGGGGTCCCGCAGGTAAGCATATGCCCGGATGAGTCGTGCCGATACCACCACCGCCTTCACCGAGGGCATCCCCGCGGCCACCATGTACCGGTAGAGTCCGCGAGTGTTGGTGCCGCCGGCTTCCGCCAGCTCCCGGGCGCCATGGAAGCCGGCCGGGGACCGGTACAGCTGTTCGATGGCCCTGCCAACCGTCACGGGCAGCTTGGCGATGGGCTCGCGCAGTGCGCGCAGCATCCGTTCGCCGAGGGCGTGGGCCGGCACTCGCTCGAGGAGTTCGAGAAAGCGCTTGGGGTCGTCGTCAAACCGGTTGAGCACGATGTGCTCCACGCCGTGTCTGGCGAGTTGGACCACGCCCTGCATCGCGGCCGCGCTGAGGGTGGAGTAGAGCACGATGGGGAGGGACGGGAACAGTTCCCGGATCTCGGCCAGCGTGTCCACGTGCACCACTCCGTCGAGCGCGGGATCCGCGACGACGACGTCAACGATGCGGCTCTGCACCGTAGCGCGAAGCTCCATCCAGTCCGCCGAGGCGGAGAGGGTGTGCTCCGGGCCGAGTACGAGTCTCAGGTGAGTGAGAAGATGCCGGGGAAGGAGGGCGACGACGTCCACGCCTCAGGGGGCCGAGTGTCATAAAAACGCTATCCGATGACACAAAATGCGAGTTTACGCACCGGCTGGCGACCCTAGCTTCTCGATCAGTCGTTCCCCGTCACGGAAACTTCTGCTCAAATCTGGGAGATCGCCCCATGTCGCGCCGCAAGAAGATCACCTACCTCGTCCTGGCCGTTGCCTCCGTTGTGATGGCCGCCTGCGCGAGCCCGACGGCTCCGAAAAATGATACCTGCGTCCCGTCCAGCACGGTGACCTGCTTGGGTGGATACATGGGATCGGGCAGCTAGTCCCAACGCTTCACCCCTACCGAGGGCCACGGTTCGCGCCGTGGCCCTTTGTCTATCTCGTCGACACGGTCAATTCGCGCATACCGCGTACGGCTTCAACGATGTCGGCCACGGTGTCAGGCGTGGTATTCGAACTGCTTGGTTCTGGGCTTGACGCTGCGAGCAGCTGCTCAGCTTCGAACAGCAGCGTGTTGAATCCGTGATGCTCCGCCAGTTGGACGGCCTTGGCAAATGCGATCTGGCTGGGGTCGTCCTGGCCCAGCGCGCGGTGCGAACGTCCCAGCCGAAGGTAGTATTCCGTCCGTAATTCGGGCGGCAACGGCGCGCTCGCGAGCGAGCGCCGAAACTGCAGGAACACGGGCTCGAATCCATCTTCGGCCGCGATCGTCATCAACGACAGCATGGCCATCCAGCGCGTGTATTGCTCCTGCGCCGTGGTGGAGAGGACGAGAAACGCATCACGAGCGGCGCTCCTGATCCCGAGCATATGGAAGGCCGTACCGATATCGCTGAGAATGCGATCACGTTCCGCGGGGGTTTCAGACTCCCGTAGTGCCTCATACGCGAGCTGAATGGTCAGCTCATGATTCCCTCGAAGGCCCGCCACCATCGCGCGGTCGTGTAAGGCGCGGGAGTGGACGGCCGTCACGCCATGCTGGGCCGCTGCCGCAATGGTCTCGTCCAACACGGTCTCGGCGTACGGGAGATTTCCGCGTGCCACAGCGAGCTTGGCGTCGCCGATCCGCCCCCGCAGCACACCGATCATGTCGCCCACGCTCTCTGCGACCGCGCCCGCGGCGGTGTATGCCACCTGAGCTTCCTCGAACCGACCGAGCGTCCTCAGGCAGAAGCCGCGCTGCAGGTTCGCCGCGATGGCGGTGTCGCTTTCCTCCACCGGGTGGGTGTGGGCGATGACGCTATCGTAGACGTCAACTGCGAGGGCCCATCGACCGTCATACTCCAGCGCCCGACCATACGCCATCAAGCGCGGCATGGCCTCGTGCGTGTTCGCTCCCTTGCTGGTTTGCATCGCGTCAACAATGCTGCCCAGGATTGCGCGCATGGGCGTACCGTCGTCCATCTCCTCGATCGCCGTGCGCACGGCGCGCACGTTCCACGAATCCGGCACCACGGCCGATGCGCCCTCTTCCAGCCAGGCATCGAAAAGCCGCAACACGACGAGGCCGGCCGTCGCGGCCCGCCACTCGGCTTCGTGCTCTTCGTGCGTCGCTACTTCCTCGAAAAACGGAAGGTGGCGCAGGCTGCTCTCATTCCCGAATACCAAGTCTTGCCTCCGTTGAACTGGAGATCACATTCCAATGGGCGAAGAATTGCTCTGCCGAACGCGCAGAACAAGTGCAGTTTTGTGTCATCCGATGTCGCGTTTTGTGACAGGGCTCGGTCACCATGATACCCCCATAGGGCGGCTCACATTGACGGAGCGGGTGCCATGGGGGATGTTTGCGGAGGCGTTAACAGTCTCCTGATTGGTCCACCTCCTCTATCCGAGTGAGAATCGCATGGACTCCCCCAACGCGATGCACCCCGACGCTCCCCCTGCCGTGCAGGACAAGACGTCGGTCTGGGAAGACTTCCTCGACATCTTCTACGCTCCCTCCCAGGTGTTCGGGCGGCGCGCCAACGGAAATTTCTGGATCCCGCTGCTCGTAGTCACGGTCCTCCTGGCTCTGTTGGGATTTGCCAACCGGCACGTGGTGGAACCGATCTTCGACGCCGAATTCCAGCGCAACATGGCCACCGCGATGAAGAACAACCCGCAGCTCACCCCGGCGATGCTGGAGAAGTCGCGATCGGTGGGCCTGATCGCCGCGCAGATCGGCGCCGTGGTCTTCGTGCCCATCATCGTCGTGATCTCAGGATTTGTCGCGTGGGTGGGCGCCAAGCTGGTGGGCACCAAGATCTCCTGGAACGCCGCGCTCGTCGTGGCGGCCTACGCGGCCGTGCCGCGCGTGCTGCAGGGCGTCGTGATCTCGATCCAGGGCCTGCTCATGGATCCGTCCGCGTTCGTCTCACGGTTCAGCATCGAGATCGGACCCGCCCGGTTCTTCAACGCCGACACGGTCTCGCCGATCGTCGGCGTTCTGCTCGACCGATTCGAGCTGTTCAGCCTCTGGGGAGTGGTGCTCCTCACGATCGGTGTTGCCGTGATCGGCAAGGTGCCCAAGGCCAAGGCGTGGGCGCTCGGCATCGGATTCTGGGTGGTGATGATGCTGCCCTCGCTGATCGGTGCGTGGCGGGCCTCGTAACGGCCGGTCGCTGCGATCCCTAACCACGCAGGCCGCGCGCCCGGGGGTGACCCTCCGTGCGCGCGGTCTGCGTGGTTAGGCGCCCGCCCCGGTGGACTCGCGGAGCGCGCGAATGGCGTCGGCGATCCGCGCAATGCGCGGCGGCAACAGGCCCATCGCTCCCGCGTTCTCGCACGGGTCGAGCGAACCGGGCTCCGTGCCGAGCTCGCCAAACTCGAAGCCGTGTCGTTGGGCAAGCTGGACTGCCTCAAGGAGGAGTGAAGCCGCGATCTCCGGTTCACCCAGGAGCCTGTGGCTCGCAGCGAGTTGCCCGAGAAACTCGAGTCTCAATTGCGGAGGAAGCGCCGCCGAGTCCAGGGCCGACCGATGCTCCTCGAACACCGCAGCCTCACCATCTTGAGCGGCGATCAGCATCAACTGGATCTCGCCGAACCATCGCATGTATTGCTCCTCGGCGGTGCACGACAGGACGAGAAATGCGTCACGCGCGACCGCTCTCACGCCCAACCTTCGGAATGCTTCGCCGATGTTGTGCAGGATCCGATCGCGCTCGGAGGGGATCGGATTTTCTCGGAGGGCCGCATACTCGAGCCGGATGACGGAGACGGTGTCTCCCCGCATGCCGGCCACCGCTGCCCGCCCGTTGAGCACCATGGACCGTATCGAGACGCGGCTGTCGCGCGGGGCCCGGCGCAGGATCGCTCGCAGCTTGGCGTCAGCCTCGATCAGGTGGCCTTGAGCCATCATCCCCATCGCCACGCCCAGCTCCGCCCGCAACTCCCCCTCCAGATCACCGGCCTTGATGGCCAGCCGCCGCGCATACTTGCACAGCGTGAGTGCCTCGTCAAACCGCCCCTGCATGCGCAGGCAGAACGCCTGCCGGATGAGCGCCAGAACCACAGCGTCGTTTGGGGTCGGCGGTCCGCCGTTCGCGATCACCGTTTCATACACCGCCAGGGCCAGCGGCCATTGGGCGGCGTACTCGAGCACCCGCGCGTACGCCATGAGCTGCCCGAACGCTCCGCCGATCTCCTCCGGGCCGCCCCGGGCGATCGCCGACAGCACCTCGCCCAGCATCCCGCGCGCAGGATTGCCCGTGTCCATCGCCTCCACCGCCGCGCGAGCACCCGCCACATCCACGGGCGCGCGGCACCCCCCGGTCACCCATCGCTCCACCAACCGGAGCACCAACAGTCCGGCCACGGCCGAGTGGGTCGCCGAGTCGTCCGCGCCCGGCCGGCCGATCTCGTCCAGGAAGGCCCGCGGGATGCTCCGCGACCGGGGATCAGGCATGGCGCCGCCCGTCGTTCCCCGCCCGGTCTGCCGCCCGCGCGTGCGCGCCACCGGGCTCCCCGTCGCGCCTCTGCCGGGGTGCCAGACGTCCCACGGTGTGTTCCACGAACTCGTCGGCCGTCACCGACTCGCGCAACTGCGCCACCGAACGACCGGTCCACCCGCGAAGGCGCGCGGACAGTTCCTGCGGCCCCCCATACCCGACGGCGCCTGCCACGTCGCGCACCTGACGGGCCGGATCGCGAAGCAACGCGAACGCCCCGGTAAGACGAGCCCCCTCGATCCAGTCATGCACGGCGTGGACACCCACGCGCTCGAGCCGGCGATACACCGACCGCCGCGTCAGCCCCGCGGCGGCCGCCATGTCGTCCACCGTGTGGAACTTGCACGGCGCGCGAAAGACACCCTCCAGGACGTCCCGCAACGGACCGCCCACCTGTTTCAACGTCGGCCCCAGCGCGGCGATCGTCCTCGTCACCGCATCGCGCACCGCAGCGCGAGCCACCAGATCTCCCCACCGGCCCGGCGCGTCCTCGTAACCGAACAGCACGACGTCCGTGACGCCGGCCGACGCCAGCCGCGTGAGCACCTGCGCCACTCCCGGCTCGAGCACCGTGTACAGCGTGATGTGGACGGCGGGAAAATCCGTGGCCAGCCAGAAGATGTCGGTCGCGTCCGACGCCGCGCCCGCCACGGGGTCGCAGATAACGCCGTCCACTCTCATGGTGCGAATGCGGGCGCGAACCTCCGCCGGTGATCCCACGCGGATGAGGTCAGGGATGCCGGACTGGGCCGCGGCAAACAGTGCGTCGGGAAGGTACGCGAGAAACGTGGACACGAAGAGTCGATGAGCGGGTGCTACCGGCGAGCCGCATTCCCGCTCCGCGGCGGCGTCCCCGCCACGAAGCGCGTCCTGGTCCGGTCGAGCAGGTCGAGCACCCGCGCGAGCTCGCCGCCATACATCTGCACGCGATAGAGTCGCAACGGATTGAATTCGGGATCGTACGGGCTGCGATTCGGACCGCCCGCCACCTCCAGGATCGCGTCGAAATCGTAGCGGTACACACGGCCGGTCTTGGGATCCTTCCACGACCCCTGCTTGGCGAGCGCGCGGTTCTTGGGCCAGACCCCAAGCGGCAGCGCGAACGTGCGCACCCGGTACCCCGGCACCGCGGAATCGATCGCCATCGCGCCCCGCGCGATCTGTTCCTGCACCACCGCGTCGCTGTACTTGGCCAGATCGGCGTGCCAGAGCGTGTGGTCGCACAGCTCGAACCCCTGCTGTGCCAGGAACTGCACCTTCTTGAACCGCCACGCGCTCTTCTGCCCCTGGATTCCCTTCTCGCCGAAGAACGCGTGGCCCGCCGCCGCCGCCGGCAGCATGCAGAACGTGGCCCGATTGCCCCAGTCCGGATGCTTGGCGTGGAACGCCAGCCAGATGCCCACCGCGCTCGTCGAATCGATCTCCAGCTGGCCGTTGCGCTCGATGTAGCGGAACTGGCTGGGAGAGGCGTCGTCGAACGTGAATACCACCGGGGAGGTCCCCGCCGGGATGTCGAGCTGCCTGTCCACGAGCTGCGACACGGTCACGGGACGGTAGCCACGCTCGTAGAGCAGCTCCAGGTCCTGCGCAAAGTGACGCCAACTCCGTCCCCAGCGGGAATCGCTGTCGGCCACGAGGTGATACTCGAGAATCGGCACCCGGCCCATGGAATCGGGCGCCAGGGCCGGCGGCCGCTGCCCCCCAGTTGCCCCCCGGTGAACCCCTGGGCCGGGTTCCGGTGTCGAACTTGGACCAGCTTGCGCCCGCGCGCTGGCCGACTGAAACACGAACGCGGCCGTCGCGCACGCGCGAATGAGCCGCTTCACCTGGGTGGAAGACATCGCGATGGATCCGGGTCTGGACGTGGGGTTGGGCCTGCACGTGAAGTCTAATCGGGCCGGGAGAAACCTGCGAAGCCGGCCGGCGTACGACTCTCAGGAGCCACTCACCACCCCATCGGCATGAACGTCACGGGCGCCATCGCGGCGCGCATCCACGGTCTCAGGCAGCGAGTGCGCGGGGCGACCGCGCGCTGGCGGTCGTTCATCCCGGTCGTCCCCCTGGCCGTGGTGCTCGCTCTGCTCGTGGGCTTCGATGTCTGGCTCGGCACCTGCGGATTCGCCGGCTGCCCCTCGCGGGCCGACGTGCGCGCCTACCGGCCGGACGAAGGGGGGCGGATCCTCGATCGGTCCGGCCGATTGATCGGCCGCCTGGCGTTCGTGCGCCGCGTGAACGTGCCGCTCAGCCGGGTGCCGCAGCACGTCCAGCAGGCGTTCATCGCCACGGAGGACCGCCGCTTCTACACCCATCACGGCATCGACTGGCGCGGATTCGCGCGGGCCACGGTGCGCGACATCGCCGCGCGCAGCTTCCGCCAGGGGTTCAGCACGATCGACATGCAGGTGGCGCGCAACACGTTCCTGGCCAACCGCTACGACGGCCATTCCATCAGGCGCAAGCTGCTCGAGTTGCGCTATGCGCGGCTGCTCGAGCGCGACCTCACCAAGCATCAGATTCTCGACCTGTACCTCAATGCCATCTACCTGGGTGATGGGGTCTACGGCGTCGAGGCCGCGAGCCGCGACCTGTTCGGCGAACACGTGTCGCAACTCTCGGTGGCGCAGGGCGCGATGCTCGCCGCGCTCCCCAAGGGGCCCTCGGTGTACACGCCGCGCCACGACAAGGCTCGCGCCATGCAGCGGCGCAACCTCGTTCTCGGACTGATGGCGGAGCAGGGCTATATCTCCCGGGACCAGGCGGAGCACGCGGCGGACGAACCCCTCGACGTGTCGGAAGACGGCTGGCGCCCGGATGAGCGCGATGCGTCCACGGCGGTGGATGCCGTCCGCGCCGTGGTCGACTCCGTCCTCCCCGCCGGGCGTCGCATGGGAGACCTCGTGGTGCGCACCACGCTCGACTGGCCGCTGCAGCGCGCTGCCGACCGCGTGGTGGCGGGGCAGGCGGCGTACATCGAGAGCCAGACGGACGACGCGTACGGATCGGCGCCTGGCCCGGTTGAGGGCGCGTTCGTGGCGCTGGATGCCGCCACGGGTGGCATCCGCGCGCTCGTGGGCGGCACCCGCGTGGCGCGCGGCGCGTTCAATCGCGCGCTCGAGGCGCGCCGGCAACCGGGCTCGGCGTTCAAGCCGTTCGTGTACACCGCGGCGCTGGAGGCCGGACTCTCGCCGGCTTCAATGGTCGAGGACGAGCCGGTGAGCGTGGACGTGGGCGGTCGCATCTGGAGCCCGGCCAACTACAGCGACGATTACCAGGGGCCGGTGACCTTTCGCCGCGCGCTCATGATCTCGTCCAATGCCGCTGCGGTGCGCGTGAGCCACGGCGTGGGCGAACGCCAGGTGATCGCCGCGGCGCGCCACAACGGGATCACGAGCCCGCTCTCCCCGGTGCCCTCGATCGCGCTCGGGGCGCTCGAAGTGACGCCGCTCGAACTGGTCACTGCGTACGCGCCGTTCGCCAACGGCGGCACCCGGGTGACGCCGCGCCTGGTGACGCGGATCGAAGCCCCCAACGGGAAGGTCCTGTGGAGGAGCGCGGTGCAACGCGCTCCGGCCATGGATCCGCGCGACGCCTACGAGATGACGTCGATGCTCGAAGGCGTGGTGAACTTCGGCACCGGCCGCGTGGTGCGGGAGATGGGCATCACCGGGCCGGTGGCGGGCAAGACGGGCACCACGAACAACAATGACGACGTCTGGTTCGTGGGGTATACGCCCACGCTCGTGGCGGGCGTCTGGTTCGGCTACGACACGCCCCATGCGATCGCCGCCAACGCCACCGGCGGACGGTTGGCCGCGCCGGCGTGGGCGGCGATCATCCGCTCGGCGTGGCGCGAGCCCGCGAATTCGGCGTGGACGCCACCGCCCAACATGGTGTCGGCCGTCATCGATCCCGAGTCGGGGCAGCTCGCCGGTCCCTGGTGCCCCCAGCGGCAGCGCGAATGGTTCAAGCCCGGCACCGCACCCACGGATACCTGCACCATGCACACGGCGCCCGCCGAGCCGAGCATCGCCGACGGATTCGGCGGCTGGGTGCGCGCCCTCGCGCGCGGCCTGGCGCGGGTCATCCGGTTCTGACGGCTCGCGCCGGACCGCGGACCCGGGCCCACGCCCGGTAGCCATGAAATTCGAACGGCCTCGGCGATGCTCCGCCAAGGCCGTTCTGGATAGTGGCTGCTTCACTCACTCAGACGCTTTCGCGTCTCCCCCTCGATCACAGCACCCCTACCCATGTGCTCTTATCCACCGCGAATCCCGGAAAGATCCGCTCGAACGCCGTGGCGCCGAGATGCTTGCCCACGACTTCGGAGAACAGACTCCGGAAATCCGTCGTCAACGCCAGATCGCGGTCTTCGTTGAGCTGCTCGGGCTCGAGGCCCGGCCACTTGCCGTGCACCTTGTGTCCCTTCACGTCGCCGCCGATCACGAACATTGAACTCGCGTGACCGTGATCTGTTCCACCATTCCCGTTCTGACGCGCGGTGCGGCCGAATTCAGACATCGTCAAGATCGTCACGTCGTCCATGCGATCGCCCAGGTCGGCGACCAGTGCGGCGAGCGACGTGGAGAAGTCGTCCAGACGCTGCGCCAGCTGGCCGGTGGATCCACCCTGGTTCACGTGCGTGTCCCAGCCGCCCACGTCGGCGAACGCGATCTCGAGGCCGACGTCGGACTTGATGAGTTGGGCGATCTGCTTCAGATGCTGGCCGAATGGCGAGTCGGGATACCGGGCGCCGTTGCGCGGTTGGTACTGCTCGGGATTCGCGGCGCGCAGCACCTTCATCGCCTCGAACATGTCGCCGCCCGCGGCGTGCACCACGTCCGACGAGCCGGTCATGTACAGCGCTTCGAGCTCGGCGGCGGCGCTGCCGCCGGTGCGGATGGTGAATTCATCCAGGTCGTTCATCGCCACCACCGGCGACTTGCCCTCCAGAATGCGGGGCGTCTGCGGCGTCATCGAGACGGCGCGGAACGGCGGCGGCGCCTTCACCTCGCACTCGGCGCACGTTCCGCGCGCGGCGAGGTACCGGTTGAGCCAGCCGTCGGGCGTGCCCTTGTCGTCGGGCGTGCCGCTCTCCATGTAGTCCTGGGCGTCGAAGTGGGACCGGGTGTTGCTCGGGCTGCCCACGGCGTGCACCGCGGTGAGCAATCCGCGATCCCACAGCGGCTTGAATGGCGCCATGGCCGGATGCAGGCCGAAGAATCCGTCGAGGTCGATCGCCGCGCCGGGCGTGTTCCGCGTCGGCTGTGGAATCGCGATCGTGGGCCGCATGCGATAGTAGGCCGCTTCGCCGTGCGGCACGACCACGTTGAGCGCGTCGGCGGCGCCCCGCTGGAAGATGCAGATCAGCGTCTTGCCCTTCCGCGCCCGCGGAAGCTCGGCGGCGAACACGCTGCGCCGCAGAAAGCTCGGCGAGAGGCCCATGGTGACGAGCGCCAGCGCGCCCGATTTCACGAATACGCGACGATGCATGAGTGCCCCCGCTACCTGCGTTGAAATTCCGGTGCGCCCAACGCGAGGCCCACCACCAGCGGCAATCCGGACAGATTCACCGGCCGCGTGAGCGCGTTGTATCCGCCGCGTCCGCCCCGACCTCGTTCCATCGCGTTCGACGCCACGGCGCCTCCCATGTTAGCGAGAGAGTCGCTTTGTGCTTTCTTGAGGAATGGATTCTCGCCCGTGAGCAGCACGTCGCGCGTGACCTGCGACACCTCCCCGCCGAGGATCGCATGGATCACGCCGTCCACCTGCTGGGCGTGGGGCGCGCGACGCAGTTGCTGGGCGTACGTCCAGTTGGCGAGCGGCGCACCGGGCAGCCGGCTGCTGGCCAGCAGCAGGCCGAAGTTGATCCGATCGAGGATCGCGCCCGTGTTCATCCACGCGTCGCCCTGATCGGGCCACCCGTCGGGCGTCTGTCGGCCGAACTCCGGCTCGCCGAGCAGCGCCACGAGCCCGGCCAGCCGCGGCGTGGTGTCGGGCTTGGCGTTCACGGCCCGGAGCGCGCTGGCCACCAACTCGAACGGCGTCTTCACCTTCGCGCGATAGGCCGCGTTGCTGAAGAACTCCGGCGACGTGACGATCGTGCGCACCACCTCGCGGATGTCGCCGCCGGTGTGCAGGAACGTCTGCGCCGCGCGTTCCACGAGCGCCGGCGGCGGGCTGTCGCTCACGAATCGCACCACCAGCTTGCGAGCGATGAAGTGCGCCGTGGCCGGGCTGCTGGCGAGAATGTCCAGCACCTGCTCGCCGTCCTCTTCGCCGCGCCCGGCGGCGATCCGGTGCCCGAGCACGACCTTGGCGTCGGCATCGTGCATCTGCGGTCGGAAGATGAACTCGCCGGTGCGCAGATCGATGCTCCATCCCGTGAGGCACCGCGCCACCTCGATCACGTCCTGCTGCGTGTAGCCGCCGTCCACGCCCAGGGTGTGCAGTTCCATCAGCTCGCGGGCGTAGTTCTCGTTGAGGCCGCGCTTGCGCGACTGCTGCATCTGCTGGATGAGTCTCCGCCGCTGCTCGGCCGACATGTTGCGCAGCCGCGGTGGAAGCTGATCGGGCCGCGCCCGCTCGATCGTCTCCAGCACGCGGCGGCGCTGCGCCGCCGTGGCCACGCGACCGTTGGCGGCGAGCGTGGCATGCGTGCTGTCGGCCTGGCTCTCCCAATTGTCCAGATAGAACAGCATCGCCGGGCTGTGCGCCACCGCGCCCAATAGATCGCGGAACTTGCCCAGCACATGGGGACGGATCACCTCGCGGTCGTAGGCGTTGAGAAAATTCCGCGTCTGGCCCTTGCCCACATACACGCTGAAGTGGTTCTCCCAGAACTCCACCATCACTTCGTCGAGCTGTCGCTCGCTGAGCACGGCCCGCGCCAGTTGCGCCGACATCAGTTGGTTCACCGGGCCCTGCACCCGCTGCTGCAACTCCCGGAGCTCGGGATGGGCGCGCAGATATTGCTGCCGCGCGTTGCGCTGCGTTGCCGTGTCGTCGTCCGCCTTCATCGCGAGCTGTTCCTCGCGGCGAGCGCGCTGTATGTCCTGAAACGACTGCACGATGTCCCGCGTCGGCGTGTCGAGCATGTGATATCGGGCCAGCGCCGAATCGGCCACGTGATCGTCGATGCGATCCGGGGTGAGCTGGCGCGCGATCCACTGGTCCACCCCCATGGCCCGCACCTGCTCGACATCTCCGGGGCGCGGCCCATAGGCCAGCCGATTGAGAACCTGCAGGATCTGCTGCTCCGGTAGCTGCTCGCGCAGCTCCGCCACCGGTGCCATGGCCGGTGCCGCCGCCGCCGTGGCCGAGGGCGCGCCGCTGGCGCAGGACCCCAGCGCGCCAACGGCGGGCAGCCACAACCATATATAGGAACGGAACCGCATCTCGCGCTCTCCCGGTTGGGGGATGGTGCTCGTCAGACGGGCGTATGGGAGCCGCTGTTAACCCGACCGACCCGGAGTGTGACGCTACCGCACCAAAAAGTGACAGTCCCGCTTGCGGGACCGGGGCGAACGTGCGTACGGTTCGCCGGAGCCGGTCAAGGTGTCTTGTTCCTACACCGACCGGTGATCTGCGACCCCCGTCACACACCCTCATGCGCGAGCTGATAGACGTCGTTTCGGCGACGCTGGCCGAGACGAGTGCCACGGCGCGCCCGGTGTCACTCGTCTCGATCGAGCTCGACCGCCTGCAGGCCCTGCGTTCGGCGCTGGGTCCGTCGGGCGCCGATGACGTGTGCGAGCAGATCGCGCGCATGTTGCAGCGCATCCTGCGCACCGGCGACTACGTGCAACGGGTGTCGGACGGCGAGTTGGTCGTGATGCTCCTTGGCGCCGGCGTCACCGACGCGCGCCAGGTGGCGCATCGCATCGGGGCTGCCGTGCGCGGGCACGAATTCAGCCCCGGTCAATCCATGCGCGCCGTGCCCGCCGCTCCCCGCGTGACGATCTCGGCGGGGGTTGCCGCGGCCCCGGATCATGGGGCCGATCCGGAGCGACTCGTCTCGGCGGCGCGGCAGGCCTGCGCCGGCATCGCCCAGCGAGGCGGCGACGGCGTGGCCGTGGCGCGCGACGCTGCGGACAGCGCCGCGCTCGCCGTGCCGGACGTGGGCCGGTTTGCCGGTCGCCTGACCGAGCGTCGCACACTGTTCCGCCTGCTCGACGAGGCGGCCGCCGGACACCCGCGCATCGTCTCGATTGTCGGCGAACCGGGCAGCGGCACGCTCACGCTGGCGCGCCAGCTGGAACCCGAAGTTCGCCTGCTCGGTGGATCGACCGTGTATGGCCGCGGCCGGATGATGTCGGTGCGCCAGCCGTACGGGCCGTGGGCCGGCGTACTCCAGACCGTTCGCCGCGTGGCCCCGCCGCCGGATCAGGTGTGGCGCGAACTGCCGAAGCTCGTGCCCACCCTGCCGCGCGATCCGGCGATTCCGGCGGGAACCAAGTATCGGCTCATGGAGGAGATCGCGGCCTACCTGCGCATCGCCACCGCCAAGTGGCCGTTGGTCGTGGTGCTGGACGAGATGCAGTGGGCCGACGAAGCCTCGTGGGATACGCTCGACCATCTGGTGGAGCATCTGACCGACGAACGGCTGCTCGTCTGCATCACGATGCGCACGGGCGTCGAGCACACGCCGGCCGCCGAGCGGCTGGCGGCGCTCCAGCACCATGCCGGCTACCAGGAGCTCCATCTGTCGCGTCTGACGCGCGAGGAGGTGAAGCGCTGGCTCGAAGCCGCCCTGGATCACCAGGAGGTGGGGCGCGACCTCCTCGCGTTCGTGTATCGCCACACCGAGGGCAATCCGTTCCTCCTCACGCAACTGGTGCGCTGCCTGACCGAGGAAGGTTCGTTGTGGAACGACGGCCAACAGTGGCAATGGAAGGCGGTATCCGGGCTGCGGATGCCGTCGGACGCGGAGGGGATTCTGTCCCGCCGCCTCGAGCGGTTCTCGGCGAGCACGCACGCCGTGCTCTCCACCGCCGCGGTGATCGGCCGCGAGTTCGACGTGCCGCTGGTCGAGGCGGCGGGGGCCGGCAGCGCGCGCGCCGTGGAGGTGGCGGTGGAGGAGGGCCTGGCCTCGGGGGTGTTGCAGTACACCTACGAGCGCCGGCGCAAGGCATTCCTGTTCACGCACGAATCGATCGCCGACGTGCTGGCGCGCTCGCCGTCGCCCGAGCAGGCGCGGCTGCGGCACGAGCGCGTGGCGCGCGCCATGGAGGCGCGGGGCGACGGCACGATCGCCGAGATCGCCCAGCATTACGACGCGGCCGGCGTCGCCGTCGACGCCTACCGCACGGCGCTCGACGCCGCGACGCAGGCCGAAGCGTTGTACGCGCTCACCACGGCCGGCGACTTTCTGCAGCTGGCGGCGCGCAACGCGCCGTCGCCCGGTGATCTGGCCGAGGGGCGGGTGCGGCTGGCGCAGATCGCCGAGGCGCTGGGCCGGTACGACGAGGAAGAGGAACTGTGCGACCTCGCGCTCGACTGGTTCGCCGGCGAGGGCGACGAGCGGCGGGCGCTCACGTTGCGCCGCATGCGCGAGCGGGCGCGCAAGGAGTTGGGCCAGCCGGCCCGCCGGTCCCTCGATGCGCTGCGGGTGCTCGACGACGCGGCCACGCAGCTCGGCTTCGACGAGGAGCGCGTGGCCATCCTCACGCTGCTCTCGCAGGTGCATGGTCGGCTCGGCGAACCCCGCGAGGCGGCGCGGATCGCCGCCGAGTGCGTGGAGATGGCCGAGCGCATCGGCGATCCGCTGTTGCTCGCCGAGGCGCTCACGCGGTTCGGCATCACGGTGGAGACCGAATCGCCCAAGCGGGCGCGCGAGTGCTACGAGCGCGCCCTCGGCCTGGCCCGGGCGGGCGGGGACATCCGTGCTCAGGTGCGCTGCTACAACAATCTCGGCATCGTGCTCCAGCTCGAGAGCCAGATCGACGCGGCGCGTGAATCGCTCGCCACGGCCATCACGCTGGCGCGGGCGGCCGGCATGGCCGACCTCTGGGCGGCCGCGGCGCTCAATCTCGGACTCATCATCCAGAAGTTGGGTGATTATGACCGGGCGCGGGAACTGTTCAGCGAGGCGCTCGGGCTGTCGGCCTCGCTCAAGAACACGGAGTACCAGTTGTACGCGCTGTTCAACATGGCGCACGCCGCCCGGGAGAGCGGGCAGCCCGCATCGGGGGCCGAGCTGTACGACGCCACGGCGTCGCTGGCCCAGCGCATCGGGCAATCCGACGTGGAGATCGGCGCGCGGGCGGGCGAGGGGCTGTGCCTCCTCGCCATGAACCGCGGCGAGGAGGCCCGGCGTCCGCTGGCCGAAGCCGAGAGCCGGATGGCCACGCGCGCCGAGTGGTTCCAGGGGCGGGAGCTCGTGGAGACGTTGCGCGTGCTCGTGGCGGCGGCGGAGGGACGCCGTACCGACGCCCTCGAGCAGTTCGAGCAGGCGCGGGCCCTCGCCGACGCCACCGACCTCTACAGCGCGGCGTGGTTCACCGCCGCCTGCGCCGATGCGATCTTCCGGATCGACCGCGGGGTGGCCCGTGCGGCGGTGGAGCGCTACGCATCCCGCGTGGCGGGTTTGGGATTCACTTCGCTCACCGACCGATATGCGATTCTCGCCGCGATTTCGTGATCTGAGTCACAACTTCTCTAATCCTGGCGCAAATATGGCGCCAGGCATACGTTTTCTCTGAGTACCCGATTCCAAGCGTAAGGCCGCTCGCCGCGGGGTGGCCGACGTCCGAGACTCCTTCTTTACGGTAGGGTTCAATGCGCCGGATCCCCTCGGCTCTCGCAGTCGCAGCGCTCACCTTGGCCGCCAGCTGCGGCGACAGTGTGTCTCCCACGGCTACGGCACCGGTCGCTGCCGGCCCGTCGGCTTCGCAGTCGCGCGGCGCTTACGGTGGAGCCGCGTACACGTTCGACATCTCCACCCGCGGCGGGGTCTACACGCTGGGCCAGTACCTGCTCGTCGTTCCCCCCCGCGCGGTGTGCGACCCGACCACGTCGACGTACGGCCCGGGCACCTGGAACGATCCGTGCACGGCGGCCAGGTCGCCGATCCACGTGAGCGCCACGGTGACCACGATCGACGGCCGCGATTACGTGGACTTCACCCCCGACATCCGATTCGTGCCCAGCAACGATCCGTCCCGCTGGGTGACCATCCACACCCTCCGCCTGGCGGCCATCGGTGGCCATGGCGACCTGCGCCGGTTCGCGGTCCTGTTCTCGGCCGTGCCGGGCGGCCCGGTGGTGGACGAGTCGGCGACCGACTCGACGCTGGCCACGCACGTGAACATCCGCACGGGGGCCGTGTGGCGCCGCGTGGAGCACTTCACGGGCTACAACGTGCACACCGGGCTGGTGGATGACTGCACGCCGGGCGTGGACGATGGCTGCTACGCCATCGGCACGATCATCATCGGCGGCACGCCGCAGTAGTCGCTTGGTGATGGCGATCACGAGAGGGCCCCGCGAATCGCGGGGCCCTCTTGCGTTGCAAGTGACCCGATCTTACGTCCGCGAGTTGAGAGGGAAACGCCGTGACGGCGCGGCAGCGCGCTGGAACGATTTCGCGGCGGGTGTGTTTGTACGGACGAGGGCTGGGCGGCGCGTGGTCGGAGGTGAAACTCCATGCCGCCGGCCGTCGTTCGAGGGAGCAAGGCGATGGTGCAGCAGCACTTTATTCAGGAGGGGGTATGGATGTCCTCGTGATGCTCGAGGAGAACCCCGACCACTCGCCGGTGCTCGCGCACGTGAACTCCGTTCCGGCGCCGCTCGACTCCGAGCGGCCGTCACGGGACATCGTGACGCTGTATGGCGCCCCGACCACGGAGTCCGTTGCGTTGGCGTTGGCGGCGGCGGTGGAATGCCACCGTACGGGGGAGGAGGGGGAGGGGGGAGGCGAGGGAAGTCTGGAGTCCATCCGCCATCTGGGCGTGTGGGCGGAGCGCGGCGCCGTGGGTGACGCGGCGTGGCGCGACAGCACCGGACAGCTCGTGACCCGGGACCTGGAGATTCCGCTGGAGATTCTCCACGCCACGGCCACGGAACTGATGCGGGAATGCGGCCAGGTGATCGGTCGCCTCGTGGCCGGACTGTCGATGCCCGACTGGCCCGAAGGGGCACGGCGGGCGATTACGGTGTCGTTGGGGCCCGTGGGGGGGCTGACGGCGCCGGTTCTGAAGCCGCTGGAGTCGGTGCTGGAACGGTGGCGGGAAGCAGACAGTCTGGCCTTCGACTTTGAGGGGGAGTGAGACACGACACCTGATTCGTCCGAGCAGTCCAACCCACCGGGGAGCGCCTAGTCGCTCCCCGGTGGCGTTTCCGGCCGGCACACCTTGACGAACCCCTATGCAGGGGGTCAGGCTTTGAAGTACAGAGGAGCATCGAAACGTGCCCAGGCAGTCTATCCGCACCTCCTTCCGCCGCCCATCAGGCGGCGAGCGCGTCTTTACGGACGCCCTCGGCCGCACATGGAGCGCCGCATACGTGAACGGTGAGGCCGGCGGCAACAATGCCGTCGTGTTCACCTGCGTCAGCGAGGTGCGTCAGTCGGGCCGTGCGATCGCTGTGGACCTGCCGGGCAGCGTGGGGGATGTCGAGGACGACACACTCCGCGCCTGGCTGTCGATCGCCCCCCGCATCGGCACACTCACTTGAGGTGATGAGGACCGGCACATGCCAGAATATCGAGGGTCAGAAATCCGGAACGTGGCGGTAGTGGGACACGGGGCGAGCGGCAAGACCAGCCTGGTCGATGCGCTCGCCTTCGTGTCTGGATCCAGCAAGCGCCACGGCTCCGTGAAGGACGGCACGTCGCTCACCGACACGGCCCCTGAAGAAGTGGAGCGCGGCTACTCGATCAATCTGGGTTGCGCGTACGCCGAGTGGATGAACACCAAGATCAATCTCATCGACACGCCGGGATACCTCGACTTCCAGGGCGACGCGGTCGCCGGACTCGCCGCCGCCGACGGCGCGCTCTGCGTGGTGAGCGCCACGGCGGGGATCGAGGTGGGCACCGAACGCATGTTTCGCGAGGCCGTGCGGCGGCGCGATCCGGTGCTGTTCGTGGCCTCGATGATGGACAAGGAGCACGCCAGCTTCGACGACGTGGTGGACCAGATCCGCGCCCGCCTCACCAACAAGGTCATTCCGGTCGAGGTGCCGATCGGCGAAGGGCCGGAGTTCCACGGGATCATCAACCTGTTCACGAGAAAGGCGCATCTGTACAAGCGCGGGGTGAAGGGCGGGAACTACGACGAGGTCGAGATCCCGGCCGAGCACCGGCCGCAGTTCGACAAGTACTACGAGCAGCTCATCGAGACCATCGCCGCCACCGACGACTCCCTGCTGGAGCGGTACCTGGAGGGCGGCGAGATCCCGCGGGAAGACGCCGTCGCCGCGATGAAGGAAGCGATGAAGCAGATGGAGCTGTTCCCCCTGTTCTGCATATCCAGCGAACTCAACTACGGGACCCAGGCGGTGCTGAGCACGATCGTCGAACTGATGCCCACGGCGTGGGAGATGGAGGAGCTGCACGCCTTCAAGGGCGCCGAGGGCGATCGCACGGTGGAGATCCACGCCATCGACGACGCGCCGTTCGCCGCGCTCGCCTTCAAGACGACGTCCGAGCCGCACGTGGGCGAGGTGACGTTCTTCCGCATCTTCTCGGGCCGGGTGGAGAACGGGGCCGAGGTGTTCAACGCCACCCGCGACGGCGTCGAGAAGCTGAACCATCTGTCGATCACGCAGGGCAAGGATCGGACGGAGCAGGCGGTTCTCCATGCCGGCGACATCGGCTGCGTGGCCAAGCTCCGCAATACCCACACCAACGACACCCTGTCCACCCGCCAACATCCGGTGCGGCTCCCGCAGATCGCCTTCCCGGAGGGGGCGCTGCAGATGGCGGTGCACGCCGCCGCCCGCGCCGACGAGGAGAAGCTCCAGGCCGGACTCCACAAGCTGCACGACGAGGATCCGACGTTCGAGATGCACTACAACGCCGAGACCCACGAGACGATCGTATCGGGGCTGGGCGAACGGCACCTCGAGGTCACGCTGGCCAAGCTCAAGCGTCGGTACGGAGTCGAAGCCGACCTCACCAAACCCAGCATCGCGTACCGCGAGACGCTGCGAGGCACGGGTGAGGGGCAGGGCCGGCACAAGAAGCAGAGCGGCGGCCGCGGCCAGTTCGGCGATTGCTGGGTGCGGTTCTCCCCCCTCCCCCGCGGCGGGGGATACGAATTCGTGGATCGCATCGTGGGTGGCGCGATTCCCAGCAAGTTCATCCCCGCCGTGGACCGGGGCGTGCAGGAAGCCGCCGTCCGTGGCATCCTGGCCGGATACCCGCTCGTGGATTTCAGGGCCGAGGTCTACGACGGTTCGTACCACACCGTGGACTCCAACGAAATGTCGTTCAAGATGGCGGGCATCCTGGGGTTCAAGGCGGTGGCGCCAAAATGCAAGCCGGTGCTGCTCGAGCCGCTGGACGATCTCGAGATCACCACGCCGGACGAATATCTGGGCGACGTGCTCGGCGATCTGTCGTCGCGGCGCGGGCACATCATGGGAACCGACAGCACGCCCGACGGCGCCCGCGTGCGCGCCGTGATCCCGCAGGCCGAGCTGCACATGTATGCGAGCGCGCTGCAGTCCATGACCCAGGGACGCGCCATGTTCATCCACCGGTTCCACGGCTATGAAGAGATGCCGCCCGACGCCGCCCAGCGCGTGATCGCGGAGTCGAGCAAGGAGCATGAAGAAGCGCTGGCGCACTGAGGCCGCCCGCGACCCGGTTCCCGTCATGGAGGAGATGCGATGTTGAAGTCACGAACACTGCTGGGACTGACCGCCGGACTGTTGCTGTCCGCCTGCGCCACCACCGGGACGAGCGCGGGATCGGCGTCCGGCGTGCGCGATCGGAACGTGATCACGCAGCAGGAGCTGGCGGCCGAGAATTCAACCACGGTCTACGAAGCCATCCAGCACCTGCGTCCCGAGATGCTCCGGGTGCGGCCCGCGGAGCAGACGTCGTCGCTCACCCAGTCGGCGGGCTACACCCTCAACGTGTACCAGGACGACAACAAGATCGGGGACATCTCGGTGCTGCACGGCATGCCGCTGGGGTTGATCCGGGAGATCCGCTATCTGAGTCCATCGCAGGCCATGCAGCGATTCGGCTCGGGCAATCCGGGCGGCGTGATTCAGCTGATCACCCACTGACCGGCCCCGGAGCGACGATGCGTCCTTCAGCCCTGGCGCTCTGCCTGATCCTCGGTCTCACCGCCGGTGCCTGTGCGAGTGCCGGCGGCGCCGCCTCGTCGGGCGCGACGCGAGCGCCGCGCAATCCCGACGTGATCACGAGCGCGGAGTTGGCGCAGGGCGCGTACAGCAACGCCTACGACGCCATCCGGCAGCTCCGGCCGCAGATGCTCATCATGCGCGGGGGGGCCTCGTCCATCACCCAGCAGCAGTCGTACACGATCCAGGTGTACCTGGACAATGTGAGCGTGGGCCTGAGTCGCCTGCGCGAGCTGCCGGTGGACGGCATCCGTGAAATTCGGTACCTCGACGCCACCGACGCGACCCAGCGGTTCGGCACCGGCAATGGCGCCGGCGCCATCGTCATCTCGATGCACTGACCAACGCGGCGGAACGCCGTGGGCAGTAGGCCGTCCCTGCCCACGGCGGACTCTTGATTACGAGCCCGCGCTGCGCCGGCGCTTGGGCCGCGCCGCCTTCTTCGGCCGCGCGCCGCTCTGGATGGGTAGCACGCCGGGTTCCTGCTCCGCGGCCGCGCCGCATGCGCTGGCCGTCACCGGCTGGCGCGGCTGCTTGTAGGTGAAGCGCTTGCCCTCGTAGTTGCGGAAGATCACTTCTTCGTCGGTGATCTTCTCCACGTACTCGGGCAGCAGCGGCACCTTCCCCCCGCCGCCGGGTGCGTCGATGCAGAAGTGGGGTACGGCCAGCCCCGACGTCCAGCCGCGGAGCGCCTTCACGATCTCGAGGCCGGTCTCCACCATGGTGCGGAAATGCTCGCCGCCCGCCACCTGGTCGGCCATGTACAGATAGTACGGGCGCACCCGCGCCTTGAGGAGCTTCTGCATCAGCTCCTTCATCGTCTCCGCGTTGTCGTTCACCCCGCGGAGGAGCACGGTCTGGCAGCCCAGCGGCACGCCGGCGTCGGCCAGGCGCCCCAGCGCCGCCACGGTGGCCGGCGTGAGCTCGCTGGGATGGTTGAAGTGCGTGTTCATGTACACGGGATGGTACTTCTTGACCATCTCGCAGAACTCCGGGGTGATCCGCTCCGGCAGATGCGAGGTGATCCGACTGCCGATGCGGATGATCTCGACGTGCGGGATCTCACGCAGCCGCTGGAATAGATATTCCAGCCGGCGGTCCGAGAGCATCATCGGATCGCCGCCGCTCATGATCACGTCGCGGATTTCCGGGTGGCTCCGGATGTACTCGAATGCCGATTCATACTGGTTGAGCGGGATCTTCTCCGGGTCTCCCACCTTCCGGCGGCGGGTGCAGAACCGGCAGTACGACGCGCACACCGGGCTCACCAGGAAGAGGACGCGGTCGGGATACCGATGCGTGATGTTCGGCACCGGCGAATCTCCGTCCTCGTCCAGCGAGTCGATCACGCCGTCCACCACGTCCAACTCCTGGATGGTGGGGACGTACTGGTTCCAGATCGGGTCTCCCACTTCCTTGATCTGCGCGAGAACGGCCGGCGTGAGGCGCATCTGGAAATTCTCGAACGCGGGCTGCAGGGCCTCGACGTCGATGACGTCGGGTCCGAACCGCTCGGCCAGCTTGTCCAGCGTGTCGATGCCGGTATGGAGGATTTGCTGCCAGTCGCTCATGGCCGTCAGGCTCCGCGATCTGCGGGTAAGGGGGAACTGCCGAGCTGCCTCGTGAATACCACCCGGTCGTCCGCCGGGGCGTAGAAATCGCGGAGGCGTGCCGCCGCGCGGTAGCCGCGCGCTCCGTAGAACCGCCGTGCCGAGTCGTAGCCCTCGCGGGCCGACGTCTCCACCACCACCAGCCGCGCTCCACGGTCCCGGAGCCGACGCTCCACCTCGGCGAGCAGCGCCGATCCCACTCCCGCCCCCTGATGCGACGGGTGCACCGCAATCCAATAGACGTCGTACGTCCCGTTGGTTCCCGGCGTTGGGCCGTAGCAGCAGTATCCCGCGAGGCGTCCCGCCGCATCGAGCGCCGCCACGAACTCGTAATCCGCGCTCGGTGCCGGCGGTCCGAACGCCTCGTCGAACAGTTCGAGCGCCACGCCGATCTCGTCCGGACGGAACGACCCCGTGGCGTGAAGCAGGTCGCGCAGCGCCGCGCGTTGCGACGCGTCCATGGCACCGATGGTGATCATCACGAGGCCTGGCGCGCGCCGTCGAACAGATCGGTCTCGAGCGTGGGATCCACGCCCCCCGAGAGCTGGAACGCCAGCGCCCACAGCCGGTCGGCCTCGCCGACATCGATGCGATGGTGCAATCCCAGCTGGCACACGGTGCGGATGAGCTTCGCGTAGCTGATGCCCGCCACTTTGGCCATGCGGGCGAGGCCGGCGTCCGGCGCGATGTCCGGATTCGCGTTGACTTCCAGGATCCAGGGCCGGCCGTCGGCGTCGATGCGCATGTCCACCCGCCCGTAGCCGTAGCCGCCCACCAGCCGCCACGCCTCCAGCGCGATGCGGCGCACCTCGGCCTCCAACTCCGGCGAGAGATCGGCCGGGCACCGTGGCGCCGTGCCGAGGTCTTCTTCACTCCCCGTCTCCCACTTGGACCGATAACTCACGATGCGCCACAGGCCCTCGGGCATCTGTTCGAAGTCGATCTCGGCCACGGGGAGCACCGTGTCGCCCACGATCCCGACGTTCACCTCGCGGCCGTCCACGTACCGCTGCACCAATACCTGATTCCAGCGTTCGAGCATCGCTTCCAGCCGTTGGGCCAGCGCGCGCTTGGTCCGGACCACGGATTTCTGCTCGATGCCGATGGATGCGTCCTCGGCGGTCGGCTTGCAGATGGCCGGATAGCCGATCGACTGCACCGGGTCTCCGCTGCGGAAGGTGGCGAACCGGGGCACCGGGAGGCCGGCGTTGGCGAGCAGGGCGTTCACCACGTGCTTGCGCAGGCAGAGCGCCGTGGTGTAGCTGGAGCTGCCGGTATACGGAATGGCCAGCAGTTCGAGCACGGCGATCACGGGGGGCTCCAGCGCGGCGATGCCGTCGATCCCCTCGCACATGTTGAAGACGAGCTCGAACCGGCCCTTGCGCAGGCGCTCGATCCAGCGGCCGTCGGGGTGCACCGGCAGCCGCGTCACGGTGTTCCCCTCGGTCACGAGCGCGTGCTCGATGGCCTCGACCGTTGCCAGGATCTGCAGGTCGGGGAAGGCGGCGATGGCCGATGCTCCATCGAACAGGATGGCGATTCTCACGGTATGCTCCCGCGCTCGAGTGCAACGCCCTGGCGCTCTGCGGCGTGGATGAGACAAGCCTGGATCAGCCTGTCGTACGACAGCCCCGCCGCGCGCGCGGCCTTGGGCAGGCAGGAGTGGTCGGCCGGATCCGGCAGGATCCCGGGCAGCGGATTGACTTCGATCACGTGGGGGGCGCCGGCGGCGTCCAACCGGACGTCGATCCGCGACCAGTCACGGCAGCCCAGGGCACGGTACGCCCCCAGCGTGACCGCCTCGATGGCCGAACGAAGCTCGGGCGCGATACGCGCCGGGCATTCGAAGATCTCGAGCGGATGGTCGCGCGTGTCCCAGACCCACTTGGCTTCGAACCCGTAGATCGGCACGGCGCCGTCAGGGAGCGTGTCGAACCGCAGCGCCACGATCGGGAGTACCCGCGCGGCGCCGCCGTTGCCGAGCACCCCGCACGTGAATTCGGCGCCCGGCAGATACTCCTCCACCAGCACCGGCTGGTCGTAGTCCCGGAGCAGTTCGCGTCCGCGCATCAGGAGCTCGTCGGGGCCGCGCACGAGATTCCGCTCCGTGATTCCCTTGGACGAGCCTTCCTGGACGGGCTTGAGGAACAGCGGGAACCGCGACGGCGAGCCGGGAAACCGCGGATGGCGGCCGGCGGCCAGAGCCTCGAGCTCGGCATCGGTCTCCACGAGCGCGAAGCCGGCCGTGGGAATGCCGTGCGCGGCCAGCATCTGCTTGGTGCGGGCCTTGTGCAGGCAGAGCGCGAGGGTGAACGGGTCGCTCCCCGAATAGGGAATCCCGAAGAACTCGCAGATCGCCGGCACGTGCGACTCGCGGTTGGGGCCGGCCAGCCCCTCGGCGATGTTGAACACGATGTCCGGCCTGGCGTCGCGCAGCCGCTCGGGGAAGTCGGGGGTCGCCTCGAGCCGGATCACCTCGCCCATCGCCGAGAGGGCGTGGGCCACGGCGTCGATCGTCTCGGCGGAGTCCCATTCCGCGAACACGTCGTCGGTGACGGCCGGCGCGGGAGAGGCGGGGACGACGAGTCCCGTGCCACCGCCTGCCGTGGCGAATGGAGTGGACGGGACAGAGTAGAAGGTCCGGGCGCTTTCGTCCCGGCGCGTACTGGGCGGCTCGTCGTCGGCGTCGACCGCGTCGGATGCAGCATGCGACGCGGGAGTCGACTCTGGCTTTTGATTGTACGCGAAACCGATGCGCGTCATCCGATCTCGAAAGGACGCGCCAAGATACGTAGCCTGAATTCGTCGCGCAACGGGAAAAAAGGCGCGGCGCGCGGTTCGCTCAGACTTTGTGGTATGAGATGCGCGCCGCCTCTCGGCGGTCCTCGGCCATGTACACCTCGAAGTCCGAGAAGAAGCCCGGCGCCTCGGCCTGCAGCATGCGGAGGATGGCGATGGCCGCGCGGCGAATCTCCATCTCGGCGCCCTCGCCCGATCGAAGCTCGAGCATGGTGCGCCAGGCGCGGGCGTTGGCGGTCACCACGATCTTCGTCTCGGTGGAGTTGGGGAGCACCGCGCGCGCCGCTTCCCGAGACATCTTCCGCCGGTGGACCTTGTCGGCCACCCACCCGTATCGCTCCATGAGTTGCTCCACGAGCGCCACGTAGGCCTGCTGGGCCGATTCCACCTGAGCGCGCCATGCCGCCTCGAGCGCCGCGTCGCCGATGATGGCGGGAGGGACCACGAATGCCGCGTGGGACTCGTCCACGTACCGCTGCGAGAGCTGCGAGTAGGCAAAGCCGGCGCGGTGCCGCACCAGCTCGTGGGTGAGCGACCGGCTCACCCCCTCGAGGAGGACGGAGTAGTTGGCGTGCTCCAGGACACTCCCATGCCCCTGCTTCTTGATGTTATCCAGATACTCCCGCGTGGCCCGCTTGGCCGGATTGTGCTGGCTCATGTAGCACAGCCGGCCGGCGAATTCCGCCAGCCGCTCGCCGTCCGTGCTCTCTCCCTGCCACTCGACCGGAAGGTGCGCCGGCTCCGTGAACGCGGGCCGGGCGAGGAGCGTCACGCGGGGGGCGGTGAAGAGCTCGGGAGTCTGGGGAGTCATGGACATTGGGAGTAGGACAGTAGGACGGTAGGACGGTAGTGCGTAAACGGCGTTCGGCAGGCATCCGTCCTTCCCTCCTACCGCCCTACCGTCCTACAGCTAGTCTGCAACCGAGTCTGCACTGGGGCGACCTCTCACATCTGAATCAAGACTCGGCGTGCGCATCCAGCAAGCCGAGCCGGAATTCTCCGTACGCGCGATCGCGCTCCACCACTTCCAGCGCCCGGGCCGCGGCGGCGGGAATCGGCGGCAGCGACGGATCGTACTTCACGTCCTTCACGGCGCGCTGTCCCGGGAGCGGCACCTTCACGCCCGGATTCAGAATTCCGCGGGGGTCGAAGCAGCGCTTCACGAGCGAGAACCGCTCCCGGGCGGCGTCGCTCCACACCCGCGACAGCAGCGGCGTCCGCAGCCGGCCGTCCCCATGCTCGCCGGTGAGCGTGCCGCCCAGCGACGCCGTGAGCGCCACCACGCCGTCGAGGATCCCGTCGAACTTGGCTCGCCAGTCGGGCTGGCTGACGTCGATCAGGGGGTTCACATGGATGTGCGCGTCCCCGGCATGTCCGAAAATCACGCCGCGTACCCGATGGCGCTCGAGCACCGCGCGCACGCCGCGCACATAGTCGGCCAGATGCTCGGGCGGCACGGCGCCGTCTTCGATGAACTGCATGGACTTGAGCGACGGATCGAGCCGCGACAGGATGGGGCTCACCGCGTGGCGCAGCTCCCACAGGTCGTGCTCGGCGGTCGGCTCGAGCGCCAGCGTCACGCCGGAGGCGCCGAGGCGCCGAAACACCTGCTCGATGGAACGGGCCCGCGCCCCTACATCACGGGCAGACTCTCCCTCCAGCTTCACCAGGAGCACGGCGTCGGCGCCCGCGGCCACCGGGAGCGGCGCGGTGCCCGTGCTCGCCAGCTCCAGAAACGTCCGGTCGAGCAGCTCGCAGGCGGTGGCGCCTGTCTTGCGTACCTCGACCGCGGCCCGGACCGCCGTGTCGAGGGACCGGAATTCGCCGAGCAGACTGGCGCTCGATGCCGGGATGGGCTCCAGACGAAGCTCGACCTCGGTGAACAGCGCCAGCGTGCCCTCGCTGCCCACGAGCAGATCCACGAAGTCGCCGCTCGCGGCGTAGGCCGCGGTGGCGTACCCCGACGAGTCCTTGTACACCCGCGGATGCACCGACGGCGTGGCTCGCTCGCGACGCGCGATGGCGTCGTGCGCTTCGCGCATGAACCGGTCGATGGCCGCGATCTCCCGCGCCGGCGCCGCGCCGCGCCGGATGTCGGCCACCGAGCTGTCGTCGAACACGCAGCGGAGTGCCTGCACCCAGGGCCGCATGGGACCCTGACGCATGGAATTGGCGCCCGCCGCATTGGTGGCCGCCATGCCCCCCACCGTGCAGAACTCACCGCTCGACGGATCCACCGGAAAGCGCAACCCCACCGCGCGCGCGGCCCGATCCGCCTCGCCGCGCAACACGCCGGCGCCCACCCGCACAGTGCGCAGGGATTCGTCCACCGCGCCCATGGTCCGGAATCGCGAGAGGTCCACGGCCACGCCGTCGCCCAGCGCCCCGCCGGCCACGCCGCTGCCCGATCCTCTCGGGACGAGGGGCACGCCTTCGCGATGCGCCCACCCCACGAGGGTCTGCAGGTCGCGCTCGTCGGCGGGCACGGCTACGGCGCTGGGCCAGTTGCGGGTGATCCCCGCGGCCTCGCCGTACACGGCGCGCGCCGCGTCGTCGGTACGGAACGTTCCCCTGAATCCCGGCGGTGCAGTGATGCTCACGCGAACGATGTCCTCTCCAGAGACGTGCCGGCGGGCAGCGCCGGCGCTTCCGGCGCGGTAGGTTTCTCGGCGAACCGGCAATGCAGAAGTTTAACGAAACCACTCCGCTCACGACGACCCCGCAGGTCCCCGTGTCGCCGCCCGATCCTCGCCTCGAGAGCGCGCGCCGCTTCTCGCACGATATCCTGCCGGCCGTGTCCCGGACGTTCGCCCTCAGCATCCGGGTGCTGCCGGGCGTGCTGGGGCAGGCGGTGAACTGCGCGTACCTGCTCTGCCGGATCGCCGATACCATCGAGGACGAGCCGGTGCTCCCGGCGGCCGAGAAGGCGGCGCTGTTCGACCGCTTCCTCGCGTGTTTCGACGACCCGGCCCTGGCCGACGGGTTCCCGGCCCTGATCGAGCGGATGGCGGGCGAGCCCGCCCACCTGCGCCTCGTACATCACGCCGATCTGGTGTTCGTGGTGTTCCGGCAACTCCCGCCGGCCACCCGCGCCCACGTGCAGCGGTGGGTCACCGAGATGGCGGTGGGCATGCGCAAGTTCGTGCTGCGGTACCCGCACGGCATCCGCATCCAGACTCTGGACGAGTACCGCGAGTACTGCTACTACGTGGCCGGCACGGTGGGCTACCTGCTCACCGACCTCTGGCACGAGCACACCCCGAGCATCGGCCAGCGCGAGTACGCCGCGCTCCGCGAGCGCAGCCGGTCGTTTGCCGAGGCCCTGCAGACGGTCAACATCCTCAAGGACGTGGCCCCGGACGCGGCGCACGAGAACTCGATCTACATCCCCGAGCAACTGCTGGCCGAGTATGGCAGCAGCCACGCCGCGATCCTGGCCGGCGAGCGGGTGGAAGGCACGCAGGCCGCCCTCACGTCGCTGATCGAGATGGCGTGGGAGGACTTGGAGCATGCCAAGGACTATCTGCTGCTCGTCCCGCGGCGTGCCGTGGCTGTCCGGCTGTTCTGCGCGCTGCCACTTCTGTTCGCCTACGCCACGCTCCGCGACCTCACGCGGTCGCCGACGGCACTGGCGCGACGCGAGGTGGTGAAGATCTCGCGCGCCGAGGTGAAGTCGCTCATCGCGCTGAGCGTGATCGGGATCCTGAGCAATCGGGTGCTCAACGGGCTGGCCGAACGCGCCCGGCGCCGGCCGGTGAGGCTCGTGCCCCGATGGGGCGGACGTCAGTAGCGCCGCGGAACGGCGCCCGCCGCCGATGCGAGGAGCTTGAGCAGCGACGGATTCTCGGCGCGCTCGCCGCGCTCCAGCCGGTCGAGTAGCTGCTCCAGGGTGAGCTGGGCCCGGTTCACCGCGTTGGCGTGCAGCTCCCGGGCGCCGAAGAATCCGAGTGCCCCCAGGGCCACCACGGGCGCCACGGCCACGAGCGCAGCAAAGTGCAGCAGGAGCGCGGCGCCGCTGGCCGCCGCGCCGATCGTGGCCACCCCGATCATCCGGCCGGTGGCGGCGCGGAGGTGGGAACTCAGGTCGGCGTCCAACCGCACCAGCAGCCGGCCGTCATCCACGGGCACCACCGTGGCGCCCACGTCACTCGCCTTGGACAACGCATACCCGCGCCCGCCCACGTTGAGCATGCGGCGGATGCCGCCTTCCAGATCGCGGCGGGGTTCCCAGACGATGCGGTCCGGAAACTGGCGCTTGATCTGCAGCCACTCGTCTTTCTGCAGCCACACATCGAGCGCCGAGAAGACGTCGGCGGCGGTTCCGCGAACGGTGCGCTCCGCGCTGACCAGCGACGGGCCGATGAACCGGCCGGGTCGGTGTTCGCGATCGCGGCCGGCGCGCTCCTCGGCCAGCGCCTGCCGCAGGTGCAGCGGCGACAGGCCCACCTCCTTGCCGAGATCGAGGATCTGATCGTCGGTCATCATATCTGCGGAGTCGCCGGTGCGCGCCTGCAACTCGGCGGCGCGCGCCAGCACACGTTCCAGCGCGGCGCGATCGAGCGGGGTTCGCGGGACGGGAACCTGCGGGTCGGCCATGATCTCAATATACGGCGCGAAGGCCGGGTCAGCTTCCGCCGAGTGCCTGGTTGATCTGGCGGGCCAGGTCGGCGACGATGGCCGTGGGGAGCGGGAACGTGCTGGTGAACACGGCCTGCACGCCGGTGGCCGGGGGCGTCACGCCGGCCTGGCTCAGATAGAAGCGCATGAAGCCGTCGCCCAGTTCGGGCGCCACGCGCTCGATCAGCATCTCGCCGCCCCGCACGGCGGCGGTGGGTGCGTATCCGGCCGCCACCCCGTTGCGCTGCTCGGCCGGCGAGGCGTTGTCGTTGATCGCCGCGGCGGCGATGGTCTGCACCAACTCGTGCGCCACCACGTAGATGGGTTCGGCCACCGTGGCGGGCGATGCGGGCAGCGTCACCACCATCACGTTGTGGTCGGGCGCCGCGTTGAGCGTGCGGCCCTCGCCGCCCAGGACCAGCGACAGCACGATCTGTCCGTCCAGCTGGTGCGTATTGGTGAGAAAGCGCTGGAAGCGCGGCCGCAGCGATTGCCAGAGCGAGTCCACCGACCCGGCCACGGGGCCGCGCGCGCGCTGCTGCGCGATCCAGTACTGGTGGTAGAAGTGCTCCGATTCGTCGCCCAACGACTGCATGAACAGCCGCAGCCAGTTGCGGTCCTGCACGGTGGGGAAGATCGACGCGAGAAGCGCCACCTGACCCCGCAGCGACGGCTCGGCGCTGCGGGGGTCGCCGTTGGCGCCGAGGAAGGCGGTCGTGGCCTGGACCACCTGGTCCCACGAATCGAAGTACAACGGCACGAACTGCCCGCTGGAGATCTCGGGGTTCTGCGCCATCAACGCGCTCAGTTGTTCATGATTGGCGTCGAGGCCGGTGAGCACGTTGGCGCGTTGCCGGATGACGGTCATCGAGTCGCGATAGCCGCGGCGGAATACCGGCACCTGCGCCGCGTCGCGCGTGAGCATGGCGTATCCGTGAAGCCACAGATCCACGTCCTCCCGTGTGACCACGGGCCACGCCCGCGCCGGGGCGGCCGCGGGCGTGGCGCCCCCGCCGGCCGTGCGCCGCGCTCCGGTGGCGCATGCCGTGCACGCCGCGAGCGCGACCAGGGCGCCGCTCCGCCAGACGCGCCGCATCATGCGTTCTGGCCGGACGACCGGCCGCACGCCACGCAGAACTTCCATCCCACCTCCAGTTCAGCGCCGCACGCGCTGCAATTCATCACCGTGAGGTTCTGGCCGCAGTGCGGGCAGAACACGACGCGACGCCCCTGCGGCAGTCTCCCGCTGCAGTACCGGCACCGCAGCTCGTCGGCGGCCGCCGCGGCCGCCGCCACCGACGCCGGCGTGGACAGCCGGACCGTCGATCCGCCTGCCGGCGCCGGTTCGGCCGCCGCCCCCCGCCCATGCTGTTGCAGCGCGGCCGGCGAGAGCGCCACCTGGGCGTCGGCATACTGCCGGAACACGCCCAGATCGGGGTTGGGCGACGCCAACTCGCGCGCCAGCGCGTCGCGCATGCGATCGTCCACGATGAGATACCCGCGGGCCCCGGAAAGGAGCTGCATCAGCGCGAGTTCGTAATCCTCGTTGGTTTCGATCGCCAACTCCCGTCGGAAGTGGCGATACGGCAGGAGCGTCTGGTACAGCTCCGCCACCTCGAACGGCTGCGTGAGGTATCGCGGTTGCGTGTCGCGCACCGTTTGCGCGAGCACGGTGAACATGCGGTCGATGGCGTCCATCCCGGCCTCCACTAGTCGAGCATCGTCGCCTGCGCCACGGGCAGCGGCCGCGACGCCTTGAATCTACGAGGATCGGGAAACGGCGCCGGGTCGGCGTGCATCCGGCGGGCGGCCCGCTCGGCCGCCAGCCATTCGCCGAACCGGGACGGCTCGGCGCCCACCGAAGCCGTCTGCTCCCTTGCTGCCCGGATCGCGAGATGGTTGGCGTACTCGTTCTGCACGTGGCCGTCGTGGCCCCGCACCCATTGCCACTGGACCGCGTGCGGGCGGACCCGCTCCACGGCCTCCTTCCACAGGGCCAGATTCTCGATCGGCCCGGTCTTGCGGCGCCAACCGCGCGCCATCCAGCCCGGCACCCATTCGCTCATGCCCTTGATCAGATATTGCGAATCGCTCGTGAACAGGACGCGGAACCGGCCCCCCTTCTGCGCGATGAGCTGGAACGCCTCGATCACGCTCAGCAGCGCCATGCGATTGTTGGTCGTTGCCGGCTCCGAGCGCCAATAGTCCCACCGCTGCACGGCGCCGGACTCCGCGCCGCGGAATTCGATCACGCCCCCGGCGGCTCCCGGGTTGTCTCCCTCGCGCCCGTTGCCGAGGCACGATTCGTCGGCATAGATGGCGATCAGGGGCAGGGGAGCGGGCTCGTTCATCGCACGACCTCGATGGTGTCCATCTCGTCGATGAACAGCGTCAGGTGGTCTCCGGTGGTGGGGTTGCGAGCCTCGATGGCCTCGCGGCGGTCGTGCAGGCACAGCCGTTCCGGCACGACGATGAATTCCGTACCCCGGCGGTACACCACGAGCCGTTGCGAGTTCGCCACGGCCCGCTCGAGCGTGTCGTACTGGGCGGCGGTCAGTTGCGCCATGGCGCTTCCACTCCGTTGGTCGCGCCGCCGCACCACCCGCGCGCCAGCCGTTCGAGGACGGCGGCGGCGCGCCGGATCTGTTCCGTCTCCACGTATTCCTCATGGGCGTGGGCGAGCGACATGTCGCCGGGCCCGAAGCAGACGGCCGGGATGCCGGCCTCGTTGAGCACGGCGCAGTCGGTCCACGCGCTCATGCCCTCGGTGCGGACGTCGATGGCCTGATGCTCCAGCGCATCCCGCAGGGCGCGCACGATCGGCGCGTCGGTGGGCACGTCGCTCGGACTCTGCGCCAGCGACAGGCGCGCATCCACGCGCAACGCGGGCCGCCGGGCCCGCACCCTGGCGCAGATGGCTTCCACTTCGGCCATCACCTGGGCCGGCGTCTCGCCCGGAATCGTGCGCCGCTCGATCTTGAGTTCGCACCGGTCGGGATACGTGGACATGCCCGAGCCGCCGGCGATGAGCGAGGCGTGGACCGACGGATGGCCCAGCAGCGGATGGGAACGCCGCGGCAACTCGTCGGCGTCGAACGCATCCAGCTCGGCGAGCACCAGACCGGCGTGGCGGATGGCATCCACGCCGAGGTCCCACCGGCTGCCGTGCGCGGCGCGGCCGTGGAAGACGAGGTCCACCCACACGAAGCCGCGGTGCGCGGGCATGATGGCCAGTCCCGTGGGCTCGGTCACGACGGCGGCATCGGCCCGGATGCCGGCGGCCACGAGGGCGCGTGTGCCGCGGCTCTCGAACTCCTCGTCCACCACGCCGGCCACGACCACCTCGCCGTGCGTGAGGCCGTCGGCGGCGAGGGCGGCGGCCGCGCACATCGCCGCCACGCCCGCCTTCATGTCCGACGACCCGCGTCCGTACAGGCGACCGTCGCGCTCGTCGGCGGCGAACGGGGCATGCGTCATCCCGTCCACGCCCACGACGTCGAGGTGGCCGTTGAACATCAGCGCGTGCGGGCCGGGCGTGCCGATCCGCGCCACCACGTTGGGGCGGCCCGGCGCCACCTCCTGCAGCTCCACGCGGAATCCCCACGCGTCGAGCACGCCGCGGAGCACGGCGGCCACGTGGCCTTCGCCCGGGCCGCCGGGCACGAGCGACGGATTGCGCGAATCCGTGCGGATGAGCGCCCGGGCCAGGCCTACGGCGTCTCCGCGTTCCAGTCGCATGCGATCAGTCCTGTTTCATCCACCGTGAATGGCACCAATGCACCCAGCGCGCCCATGGCCCGGCGCACCGCCTCTTCGTCGCCCGCGCGCGCGATCGCCACCACGCACCCGCCGCCGGAGGCCCCGGTGGCCTTGGCGCCCAGGGCGCCGGCGTCGTGGGCGCGCGCGATGACGGCATCGATGCGGGGCGTGGGAATGGCGGGATGCAGCGCCCGTTGGTGCGTCCAGTGTTCGCCGATCTGCATCCCCAGCGCATCGACGTCGCCGTCCTCGAGCGCCGCGATCATCGCCCTGGCCAGCTCACGCATCCGCGCGAGAGCGAACGTTACACGCTTCTCCCCGCGGTGGTAGCCCTCGAGCACGCCGGAGATCGTGTCGCCCGAGACGCGCGATTCGCCCGTGTACACGAGCACGCAGCGGCGCTCGAGCTCGGCGCGCAGCGGCGCTGGCAGCGGGATGCGGTGGACGGCCACCGCGGCGCCGAAGGTGAGGCCGAGCAGTCCCCCATGCGTGGCGGCGTAGTGATCCTGCCGCCCACCGGCCACGCCCAGATCCTCGACCTCGATCGTGCGCCCCCGTTCCGC
Source organism: Gemmatimonadaceae bacterium (assembly GCA_035533755.1). Lineage (NCBI taxonomy): Bacteria > Pseudomonadati > Gemmatimonadota > Gemmatimonadia > Gemmatimonadales > Gemmatimonadaceae > Gemmatimonadaceae bacterium. Next base: position 1,853 of record DATLTC010000096.1, on the reverse strand, counting down.
GATGTCCGCGCGGTCCAGCGGAACCCCACGCCAGCGATCGATCGCGCCGAGCAGCGCGGCACCGGCGGCGGACGACCCGCCGAGGCCGGCGCCCACGGGGAAGTCGCTGGTCAGGGACGCGCGGACGGATCCGGCCAGATGGGCGCGTGCGAGTGCCGCGCGCACGAGCGGCGCGTCGGCATCCATCGCCTCGCCGGCGCGGCAAGGTGCGGGCGGTGTGTCGTCCCGGAGCACCGCCGTGGCGTATCTCGCGATCGCCACGCTGCACACCACGCCCCCCTCGCGTTCGCAATACGGCGGAACGTCGGTCCAGCCGCCGCCGAAGTCCACGCGCGTGGGAGCGCGCATGGCCACCACCCGCGCCACGCTAGCTCGAGTGGTCGTGCACGATGAGCCAGCGGCCGCTCACGCGGCGCATGACGAGCGACGTGGGTCCGCGGGCCGTGATGGAATCGCCACGCGTGAGCACGTACCAGGCGATGGTGTTCACGAGGTCGGGGCCCAGCACGTCCACTTCCACGTTCTGGAAGTGCAGCGAGTCGCGCCGGGCGCCGGGCGCGAAGCGGGCGGCGTACACGTTGCGGATCGCGGCGATGCCGTGGACCACACCCGTCTTGGTGATGAACGTGGTCTCGGTGTCGGGGAGATAGTCCGAGACGAAGGCGTCCAGATCGCCGCGGTCCCAGGATTGGGCCCCGTGGTCGAGCATGGCCATGATCTCACGCTGGATCTGCATGGGATCGGGAGGCGCGGGCGGCGCCGAGGCGACGCGGCGCAGCGCGAACCACCCGGCGACGACCGCGATGAGCAGGAGCACGAGGTGCCGCGAGCGAAGCATGCGCCGATCTCCGGAACTACCGCTTCTTTTTCGCGGCAGCCTTCTTGGCCGGCTTCTTGGGCGCCGGTTTGTGCGCCTTGGGCGCGGCCTTCTTGGCCGGCTTCTTGGCCGGCGCGGGCTTCTTCGCCGCCGGCTTGGCGGGCTTCTTGGCGGCAACCTTCTCGCCCTTCACCGGCTTGGGCATGAACACCTTGGACGGGGGCTTGGGAGGGCGCGGCGGGTGGAGTTCGGCGAACGCGGCGGCGGCGATCTCCGCGGCCCGCGCGGCCTGCGCCTTGGCCAGTGCGACTCGCTCAGCGGTCACCTTGGTGGCCGTGGGCCGAACGCGCTCGGCCGCCGGCCGCTTGGCGTGCGCCGCTTCTGCTTCGCGCAGCAGCTTGTCCGCTTCGTCCTGCGTCATCTGTCCGCGGCGAACCATGTAGTTGGTCAGGTCGCGCGCGCTCTCGATGGCGAAGCCGGCAATGCCGACGGAGGCGCTGATCACGTCCTTCATGGCCGCTGCCACTTTGCTCCCGGCCTCGAGGCTGATGAGCTGTGCCTTTTCGGCGAGTTCGGCGACTGTATCACGCGCGTCGGCGCGATGCCCCGGGCCGCGGCGCGGAGCCGGCGGGGCCGGCGGGGCCGGCGAGGTGGCTGGGGTGGTGGGCGGGTGGTCTGTGGCGGGTTTGGCGGGACCGCCCTGCGCATTGTGCGGCATCTATCGCGTCCACTCGTTGGTAAGGGGGAAGTGCGCCCCGTTTCATTTGATGGACAATCGGCGGCGCGCTATGTTCGCGGGCCCCGAATCCCACACCTGTGGGAGAATTCGCCGCAAGTATATGATTTTTCGACAGCTATGCAAGGACGCCGGCACCATTTCGACGCATATGAGCGCTCGGCGAGAACCGACCGATATGATCTAAATCAGCAACACTATACAGTCATATTCAAGCCATCATATGCTCACTGGACTAAAAATACTCGATCTTTCCAGAGTACTTGCCGGCCCGCTCTCATCGATGCTGCTGGCCGACCT
>DATLTC010000095.1 GCA_035533755.1 Gemmatimonadaceae bacterium | reverse complement strand
GTTCCGCACGCCGTTCGTGCCGCTGGTGCCGATCCTCGGCATCTTCACGTGCGTGTTCATGATGGTCTTCCTGCCCATCGACACCTGGATCCGGTTGGCCGTGTGGATGGCGATCGGCCTCGTGGTGTACTTCACCTACGGCAAGTCGCACTCGCATATCGGCCGCGCGGCCGAGGCCGCGGGCGACTGAGCCTCCCACACGTTACTTTTGAAACGGCGCCCGGTCCGGGCGCCGTTTCGCTTTTCTCCCATCTGCCGTGACCGAGCTCGACGCCCTCTCCGTACCACCCGCCCGACGCGACGCGATCCTCCGACTGGCCGAGTTCTGGAAGCCCGGCACGGTGGCGGCGCTGTCCACGCACATCAACGCCGACGGCGACGGGTGCGGCTCGGAGACGGCCCTGGCCCGGTTGCTCGCCCAGCGCGGCGTCACGGTGCGGATCGTGAATCCCACCCCCTGGCCCGACCTGTTCGCGTTCCTGCTCGGCGACGACGTGCAGGACGCCACCGCCCAGGGCGCCGAAGCGCTGAGCGCGATCGACGAACTCGTGGTGGTGGACATCAACGACGTGACGCGCCTGGGCACCCTCGCGCCCGCCGTGCGCACGCTCACCGTGCCGCGGCTGGTGATCGACCACCACGTGGTGTCCAGCGATCCGGCCGGCGAGGTGCTGTTCAGCGATCCCGCCGCGTGCGCCACCGGCGAACTGGTGTTCGACCTGGCGCGCGTGCTCGACCTCGACATCACGCCGGCCATCGCGCGGTCGCTGTACACCGCCATCCTCACCGACACCGGCGGCTTCCGGTTCAGCAATACGTCGCCGCGCGCCCACGCCATCGCCTCGGTGCTGCTGGGCGCCGGCGTGGACCAGGAGGAGATCTACCGGCGGGTGTACGCGTCGGCGCCGGTGGGGCGCGTGCGGCTGCTGGCCGAGGTGCTGCAGAGCCTGGGCGTGGACGAGACGCTGGGGCTGTCGTGGCTGACCTTGCGCTCGGGGGCGCTGAGCGAGTACGGCGTGCGCCAGGAGGACCTGGACGGCATCGTCGAGCATGCGCGGTCGATTGCCGGCACCAGGCTGGCCATCTTCTTCCGCGACCTCGGCCACAAGAAGGTGAAGGCCAGCTTCCGCAGCACGGGCACCTTCGACGCCAACGCCTTCGCCCGCCGCTACGGCGGCGGGGGGCACGTGCGCGCCGCCGGCGCGCTCATCGCCGGGTCCATGGACGAGGTGCGCGAGCGCGTGCTGGCCGACGCGCGGCAGGAGCTGGCGTCGCTTGGAAAGGGGTCGGGCACGCCGTAGTTTCCGGGCATATGCCAGAGACTCTCCAACAGCGCATCACCCAGGCGCTCTCCAAGCTCCGCAATCCCCGCACCGGCCACGACGTGGTGAGCGACGACATGATCCGCGACGTCGCCACCACCACCGCCGGCAAGGTGCGCCTGTCCCTGCTGCTCGCGGCCGACGATCCGGCCACGCTCGTGCGCGACGTGCGCCAGATGCTGGAACGCGTGGAAGGCGTGACCGAGGTGCGCGTGGACGTGAAGGATCCGTCGGCGGCCGCGCCCAAGCCCGCCGCGTCGCGCGCCCTGCCGGTGATGGACGACCGTCCGGCGGCGCCGCGCGCGAGCGCGCCCACGCCGGTGCCGTATCCGAACCTGGGACGCATCATCGCCGTGTCCAGCGGCAAGGGCGGGGTGGGCAAGTCCACGGTGGCCACCAATCTCGCCGTGGCGCTGGCCCGGTCGGGGCATCGCGTGGGACTGATGGATGCCGACATCTACGGGCCGAACGTGCCCCGCATGATGGGGCTGGACGCGCCGCCCGCGGTGGTGAGCGAGAAGATCGTGCCGCTCGAGGCGTTCGGCGTGAAGGTGATCTCGCTGGGATTCATGATCGACCGCGACCAGCCGGCGATCTGGCGCGGACCGATCGTGATGAAGATCATCACCCAGTTCCTGCGCGACGTGGCGTGGGGGGAGCTGGACTACTTCATCGTCGACATGCCGCCCGGCACGGGCGACGCGCAGCTCTCGCTGGTGCAGGCGACGATGGTGCACGGCGCGGTGATCGTCACCACGCCGCAGGAGATGTCCACGGGCGACGCCCTGCGCGGCGTGCGGATGTTCCAGCGCGTGGGCGTGCCGGTGCTGGGCATCGTGGAGAACATGAGTTGGTTCGAGTGCCCGCACTGCGGCAAGCCGACCTCCATTTTCGGGGCGGGCGGCGGCGAGCGGCTGGCGCAGGAGACGGAGCTGCCGCTGCTGGGCCAGATCCCGCTGTATCCGCGGGTGCTCGAGGGCGGCGAGGCCGGGCAGCCGATCGTCGTCGCCGATGCCGCGTCGTCGGCGGCCAAGGCGCTGGTGTCGGTGGCCGAGCGCGTGATCCGGGCCATGCAGGATCTGGCGCCGGCCCCATGAGGTGATGCGTGGCGCGCGCTCTCGTCACCCTGCTCACCGATTTCGGGACGGCGGACGGCTACGTCGCCGAGATGAAGGGTGTGCTGGCCACCGGGGCGCGCGACACGACGATCCTCGACATCTCGCACGACATTCCGCCGCACGACATCGACGCCGGACGTCTGGCGCTGGCGCGCTACTGGAAGCGCTTTCCCGAGGGCACGATCCACGTGGCGGTGGTGGATCCGGGCGTGGGCACGGCGCGCGACGCGCTGGCGGTGGAGAGCCAGCGCCGGTATCTGATCGGTCCCGACAACGGCATCCTCTCGCCGGCGCTGCTGGCGCCGGGCGCGCGGGTGGTGCGGCTCTCCATTCCCTCCGCCGCGTCGGCCACCTTCCACGGGCGCGACGTGTTCGCGCCGGCGGCCGTGCACCTGGCGCTCGGGCAGGCGTTCGACGCGCTGGGGGCGCCGGTGGCGGAGCCGATCGTCCGCCGCACGCCGGAGCCGCGCCGCGCCGCGGACGGGTCGGTGGAGGGGCAGGTGGTGACGATCGATCGCTTCGGGAACGCGATCACAAATCTGCTGGGGGTCAGGGGCGGCATGGTCACGGCCGGCGGCCGCGACGTGCCCGTGACGCACACCTATGCCGACGTGCCGCCCGGGGCGGCGATGGCGCTGGTGGGCTCGTCGGGGTTGCTGGAGATCGCCGTGCGCGACGGCAGCGCCGCGGAGACGCTGGGCCTCACGCGCGGCGCGCCGGTGCGGTTGCGCGCCGGATGACGGTCACACTGCTCCCGGCCCCAACCCCCACGCCATGATGCTCGTTCTCGAATTCTTCGCGCTCGCCTTCAGCGCGCTGCTCCCCGTGATCAATCCACTGGGGTCGGCGCTGGTATTTCTGGGATTGGTGGAGGACGCGCCGGATGAGGTCCTCCGCCGCCTGTCCCGCAAGATCGCGATCAGCACGGCGCTGTTTCTCGCGACGATCGAGCTCGTGGGCGCCGCGCTGCTGGCCTTTTTCGGCATCTCCCTGCCGGTGGTGCAGGTGGCGGGCGGGTTCGTCCTGGCCGCGATGGGGTGGAGGCTGCTGAACGACGAGGCGCCGGCGGCGCCCGAAGTCCAGGGCGCGCAACCCGCGGCGTCCGTCGCGTCGCTGGACGGCAAGGTGTTCTTTCCGTTCACCTTTCCCGTCACGGCCGGCCCGGGGACGATCGTCGTCATGTTGACGCTCAGCGCCCATGCGTCGCGCAACACGGGCTCGCGGTACGTCCTGGCGCACCTCGGCATCGTGGTGGCGGTGGTGGCCCTCTGTCTCTCGGTGATGCTGAGCTACCGGTACGCGCCGAAGATCACCAAGAAGATCGCGCCGCAGACCGTACACGGGATCCTGCGCGTGATCGCGTTCGTGCTGCTGTGCATCGGTGTTCAGATCGCGTGGAACGGCCTGGCCGCGCTATTCCGGACCCTGCACTGACCGTGACACGCCCCCGCTGACCGCGGCGGCGCGCCGTTACGGGGTGCCGCCTGACCGATCGATGGACACGGTGCCGAGCGTGGTCTCCACGTGGATGCGCAGGTGGTGCTTGGCGGTGTCCCAGTTGTCGGAGTAGTAGTAGCCGTCGCGCTTCTCGAGCCCGTCGTTGTCGAACGACGTCAGAAAGCGATCGAGCGCCAGCCGCACCCCGACCTCGCGCGGGATCGTGAGCGCCACCTTGCCCAGCGCCACCTTCACGTAGGCGTCCATGTCGCCGGTCCAGGTGCCGCCGAAATCCAGATACACGGCCCCCACGCCGCCATTGAGCGTGAGCGACGACGCGTTGGCGTTGGCGATGTGGCGCAGCGTGAAGCTGGCGGCGCCGATGTCGATCGCCATGGTGCCCAGGCGCGCGCCGTTGGGGGTGCTGAAGTCCATCGTCTCGTCGGCGGCGCCCGACTGCACGCGCAGGCTGCGCACGGACAGGCCGCCGAAATCGGCATTGGCCTCGGTGGCGCCGAGGTCGAGCGACAGGTCGAGCGGCACGTTGGGGGCCAGGGCCAGCCGCATCCCCGCCTTGTCGTCGTTGTCCGAGTGGCGGCCGCTCCAGCCGGTGGAGGCGTTGTCGACGCCGATCCGCAGCGTGCGGGCTTCGGGATCGAACTCGTGCAGCGGCGTGGTGTTGTCCTCGTTGTACCGCAACCGCATGGCGTACAGCACGGGATCGGTGGCGGCGCGCAGCTCGAACCGGCCGGCGCCGTACTGCACGTTCACGTGGAGCTCGTTGGTATCGTGGAGCTGGCGCGACACGTCGAGCGTGCGCCAGGTCTGGCCATGAGCCAGCGACGGTCCGGCGGCGAGCACCGCCGCGGCGAGCAGGACGGAAGGTTTCACGGCGTGCTCTTGATGGTGGTGACGGGCCGGCGCGCGGCCGCCACGCCGGCTACGGGCGTGGGGGTCTGCCAGGCGAGCTGTTCATTGGGTCCGCGCGGCGTGGGCGTGACGTCGGGATGCTCGTGCTGCGTGCCGGCCCGCGTGAGGACCGCGGCGCCGAGGCCGGCGGTGAGGGCCACCCAGGTGACGGCCACGGCCACGGCGCGGAGCACCACCTGTGCCGCCGGCAGCCACGTGAATGCCGCGACCACGAACCAGAGGCTCAGATACACCACGAGCCCCGTGAACAGGGCGCGCAGCGTCACGCCGCGGACGACGGAGCCCGGCTCCACGCGGAACAGCCCACGTCCCGTGAACCGCGCCACGGCCAGGAAACCGAGCGCCAGTAGGCCGGCCGCGGCGATGACGTAGGCCACGATCGCGAACGGGATGAGCAGGACGCCTATGACGGTGATGGCCAGCGCCACGACGACCAGCAGCAGCAGCGGCACCAGCCCGAGCTCGGCCAGGATGCCCACCCAGAAGGCACGCGCGAAGTGCCGCTCCAGTTCCGAGACCACGCCGTCCAGGTTGTGTTCGGCGAACAGCAGCACGCCGATGCCGATCACGAGGAGCACGGCGAACCAGGCCACGACCATCTTCATCGCGCCCCAGGTGGTGAGCGGCGCGGCGGCGGCGCCCGCGGCGTCGCCGGTCGCGAGGTCGCTGAGCGATCGCATCTCGCCGTTCACGGTGCCGCCGGACAGCCGGACGTGCCCGCCCACGGAGACCGCGTCGCCGGTGACGACGCCGCCCGGCCGCACGACGACGTCGCCGCGGAGCGCGATCGCGTC
>DATLTC010000094.1 GCA_035533755.1 Gemmatimonadaceae bacterium | reverse complement strand
CAAGGGCGCGCCCTTTGGCCACCTCACCGACTACTTCGGCGAGACGATCGCCGAGGTGCGCGCGCCGATGGCCGGCATCGTGTTGTACGTCGTGGCGTCCCCCGCCATGGGAGAGGGCGAGCCCCTGGGCATGGTGGGCGCCGTGTCCACCGGCCCCTGACCGCTACGCCCCGTCGAGCACCACGGACAGCGAGAACCCGTCGTACCCCTTGCTGCCCACGGTCTGGATGACCGTCGTGCTCACGCGCCGGTTCGCCGCCGCCAGTTCGTTGAACCGCCGCACGCCCTGCACGTTCACGTCGTCGCTCGCCGCATCGATCACCGCCCCGTTGCGCACCACGTTGTCCACGATGATCACGCCGCCCGGTCGCGTGAGCCGCAGCGCCCACGTGAAGTACTCGGCGATGTTGGGCTTGTCGGCGTCGATGAACACCAGGTCGAACGGTCCCGCGCCCTCGGCGACGAGTTGCGGCAGCGAGTCCAGCGCCCGCCCCAGCCGCACGTCGACGATGTCCGACACCCCCGCGCGCGCGACGTTCGCGCGCGCCACCGCGGCGTGCGTGGGGTTCACTTCGAGCGTGATCAGCCGCCCGCCCGGCGCGATGGCCCGCGCCAGCCAGATCGTGCTGTACCCACCCAGCGTTCCCACCTCCAGCACCGACCGCGCGCCCACGGCCCGCGCCAGCAGATGGAGCAGCTTGCCGGCGGGCGCGCTCACCTGGATGTCCGGCAGCCCGGCCGCCGCGCTGTCGGCCAGCGCCGCGTCCAGCGTCGCGTCCTGCCCCACGAACAGATCCGAGATGTAGCGATCGACCGCCGCCCACTGGTCCTTGGCCACGTGGTTCCTCACCGTGAAGTCGCCGGCACGCGAACGCCCGCCGGATGCTCGCCGCGGCGCCCTACGGCGCCGTGTTCTTCTCCCACGAGCCGTACACCGGATTGGGCAACACCCAGAACGTCCGGCCGAACGGAGTGAACGCGCTGCTGTCCCCGCGCATCGCCTGCGTGAGCCGTGGAAAGTCCTGGATGTTGTCGCCCACCCATTCCAGAATCATCAACGGCGGCACGCCGGCGCCCGCGGTGCCGCGCTCCACGCGCGCGAAGCGCGGATTCTTGTCCGACTCGCCCGGCGGCTGGCACAGCACGACGTCGGCGGTGATGCCCGCCGAGCGCAGATTGGCCCGCGTCTCGGCGCACAGGGAATCGGCGCGGTTGGTGACGATCACCACGCGCCCGCCCAACGCGCGCACATGGGCCGTGAATCCCGGCGCGCCGGGCACGGCCCCTGCCGCCTCCTCCTTCACCCACGCCGCCCAGCTCGCGTCGGTGTAGCCGCTGTCGAGCAGCGCCCGCCGGCGCTCGTAGGCGCTGTTGTCCAGCACCGTCTCGTCGGCGTCGAGAATCACCCCCCAACTCCCCGCCGCCACGGCCGGCGCCAGCTCGTCCAGGCGCCGCGCCGCACCGGCGTAGGTCTGGCGCGTGAGCGCGCGATACTCCGCCGACCGGCGCATCCAGCGGAGCGCCCCCGGCTGTTCCACCACGCGTGACGCCACCGGCGCCGGCGCCGTGCGCGCCGCGGGCGTGCACGCCGCCGCACCGGCCAGCGCCAACATCATCGCCGCGTACTTCATCGGAGCGTGTCGGCCGCGATCACCGTCCAGTCGTCCTGCCCATGCCCCATGGCGATCCAGCGATCCATCTCCGCCGCCGCCGCCGGGATGACGGTCAGCGGCGCGCCGCCCCGCTCGGCCTCCTCGATCATCAGGCGGGCATCCTTGCGCGCCATGGCCAGGTTCCACGACGGATGTTCGAAGTCGGCCTCGAGCATGCGCTGCAGCCGCGCCGGCAACATCGCGCCCGGATTGAACCAGTCGAACAGCGACGCCGCATCGGCGGCCGGAATGTGCATCGCCTTGGCCAGCGACAGCATGTCGGTGGCGCCCGCGATCATCGACACGAGAAACAGGTTGCCCAGCAGCTTCATCCCCGCGGCCCGCTCCGGCTGCGGCCCCACGTACACCAGCTTGCCGGTCATCTTCGCGAGCTCCGGGGCCAGCGCGTCGAACCGCGCGCGATCGCCCGACGCGAGCATGAAGCCCGTGCGTTCCAGCGCGTTCTGCGGCCCCATGAACACCGGCGCATGCTGGAACGCCACGCCCCGCGCCGTCCACCGCGCCACGCGAGCCGCCGTGCCCGTGGGCGACGTCGTCGTGTGGTCCACGATGATCGCGTCCGGCCCCAATCCCGGGCGGCACCGCTCCAACACGTCGTCCACCGCGGCATCGTCGGAGAGCGCCACGTGCACGCGGACGGCGCCGCGCACCGCCTGGGCCGGATCGGTGAACACCGTGGCCCCGTCGGCCTCCAGCGCCCGCGCCCTGTCCGGCGACCGATTCCAGACCTGCACCTGCTCGCCGCGCGCGCGGAGCGCGCGCACGAAGTTCGTTCCCAGAAGTCCCGTTCCGATCCACGCGATCATGTCAACGCCTCGAGATGTGGTTCACCCAGAAATGTAATTCGCGCGGGCCGCCCGCCGGCGCTTCTCCGCCCGGTAGATCGCCGCGCCCAGGAGATTCGCGCCCACGACCACGGCGATGATCTTGCCGGCAAACGAGCCCCGGCTCGTTACGTCGATGATGGGAAACAGCGAGAACACGATGTACAGGAGCGTCACCGCGAAGCCCGACACCGCCGCCAGCCGGAGCCAGAGCGGCGGGCGGTCGAAGCCCCGCATGCCGAGGATGGGCAGCGCGAACATCGCCAGGTAGGCGATGGCATACAGGATGCCGGCCGCGCTGTCGAGCAGCTGGAACGCCTCCTGCAGCCCCACGCCCAACAGGCTCACCGCCGCGAACACCAGCGTCACGACGCCCACGAAGAGGATCGAATTGAGCGGCGTCCGGAACCGGGGATGGAGCCGCGTGAACCAGGCCGGCAGCAGCCCGTCCCACCCGGCGACCAGCGGCAGACGCGTATTCGCCGCGAACAGCAGATTCACGTTCGCGATGTGCCGCGTGAGCAGCAGCATCGTGAGCACCGGCACGATGTACACCGCGAACCCGAACGAATGCAGCCCCAGCGTCAGCGCCTGCGGGATCGGCGCGATGAGATCGATCTTGCCGATCGGGGTGGCCGACAACACGGCGCCGGTGCCGAGAATGAACATGAGCGCGATGATCGGCGTGGCGATCATCACCGATCGCCCGATCGCGCGTCCAGGGTCGCGCGTCTCGCCAGCCAGGATCGCCACGTACTCGAACCCGGTGAGGGCGCCCAGCGCCAGCTTGCTGAAGATGTTCACCGAGAGCAACGAAGCCCTCGGCACCGACACGGCGAACGGGTGGTAGTTGGTGATCGCGTGATGCGAGATGGCGACCAGCGGCATCAGGAGCAGCGCGCCGAAGGTGATCAGGTGCGCCATGCCGCCCGCGTCGTGCACCCATTTTCCCACGCGGAGCCCGTACAGCGACACGAGAATGATCGTGGCCACCACGAAGCCGGTCACCGCGCCGTCGTACCACTTGGTGGAGGTGAACCAGGCCGCCCCGGGACCGAGCGCGTAACTGAACGTGTCGGCGATCACCAGGCCGTACGACGACAGCAGGATCAGCGCGAACACCCACAGGTTCCACGCCACGAGGAAGCCCACCCCGTCGTTGAACCCGAGCTTGGCCCACTGGTAGAGCCCGCCCTCCAGCGGCATCAAGCGGTTGAGATGGATCACCACCGCCGCCTGCGGCAGGTAGAACAGCGCCATGGCCAGCAGCCAGTAGAACACCTGGGCATGGCCCAGCATGGCGGCCGTGCCCACCCACTGCGCGCCGACGATGAACATCACCTGCGTGAGCACGAGGTCGAACAGCCCCAGCTCGCGCTTCAGTTCGACGCTGCGCGCCTGCACGGCGCCGACCGCCGCTGTTTCCGCAGCCCGGGTCTTGATTTTCACGACCCTACGCTACGCCGCCGCCTGCGCAGGCGGAATACCCGGCGGTTTCGGCGCGTCACTCCTTGGCTTCGCCCGCGATGCCCCGCTTGACGCCGCGATTTGGTAAGTTTAAACTTACCGTTCATGAAAGCGCACCACGCAGCGCAACTCGACGCCCTGGGCGACCCAACGCGTCGCGCGATCCTCTCCCACCTGCTCACCGGGCCGCTGCCGGTCGGCAAGCTGGCCCGCCGGTTCCCTGTCAGCCGGCCGGCCATCTCGCAACACCTGCGGGTGCTCAAGGACGCGGGACTGGTGACCGATCGGCAGTACGGGACCCGGCGGGAGTATTCGCTCAATCCCGCCGCGTTCGGTTCGCTGCGCGAGTACTTCGATGAGTTCTGGAATCAGGCGCTGGCTGCCTTCAAGGCGAAGGTCGAAGCGTCGCAACCGGGGGAGGAATGATGGCGACGGCGACGGATGAAGCAGCGGGCGAATCGGTACGCAGGACGATCCGGGTGAACGCGCCCGCGGCGCGCGCGTTCAAGGTGTTCACGCACGAGTTCGACAGCTGGTGGCCGCGCAGCCATCACATCGGCAAGTCCAAGCTCAAGCGGGCGATCATGGAGGAGCGCGTGGGCGGCCGCTGCTACAGCGAGCAGGTGGACGACGTCGAGTGCGACTGGGGCACGGTTCTCGCCTGGGAGCCGCCGCGGCGCGTTGTCTTCGCCTGGCAGATCAACGCCGACTGGACGTACCAACCGGATCTCGCGC
>DATLTC010000093.1 GCA_035533755.1 Gemmatimonadaceae bacterium | reverse complement strand
TGCCCGAGCAGAAAGTCACCGAAGCGGGCGTCGCAGCATGTGACGATGGCGTGTCGCGGCATGGGCGGGGTGCGGGAAGTAAGCGAGCATGTCAGTTTACCTCATGGCCGAGCCCCACGACACCTCCACCCGCTCCATCGTGGCCCTGTGCGGAATACTTGCATATCAGGGCTACGCGATGGCCATCAACGGGATCGGGGCGCCGTTCATCGCGGCGAGCTTTGGCCTGGGCGACGCGGGCATCGCACGGTTGTACGCCTGGATCTCGCCGGCCGCGTTCGGGGCGCTGCTCCTGTTGCGGCTGGCCGATCGCGCCGGGCGGCGCCGGGTGCTGTTGGCCTGCATGGCGGCCACGCCCGTGGCGGCGCTGACCGCGGCGGGGGCGGCCGCGGCGCGGAACGTGGTGCTGTTCGCGGTCTGTGACGTGTTGCTCTACGCATTCATCGGCGCGGCGGTGTTCGTCGCGGTGGTCATGCTCGCCGAGGCGCTTCCCATGGAGAAGCGCGCCCGGGGGCAGAGCTACGGAGGCATGGCCATGGCCGTGGGCGCCGGCTTCTGTCTGATGCTCATGCCGGTGCTGGCAAGCCACGGGCTCTCGTGGCGTTGGCTGCTGGTGATCGCAGGGGGCGGGTTGCTGGGGTATCCGCTGCTGCCGCGGGCGATTCCGGAGAGCCGGCGGTGGCGCGAGGCCGCGGACAGCGGAGCCACGCGTGCGGCGCGCTTGTTGGACCTGTTCGGCGCGCGCTACCGGGCCCGGGCCGTGCCCATCGCGGTCTGCGTGTTTCTGAGCGTGATGGCGGGCACGTCGGCCGACGCCTGGAGCTACTATCGCGCGGTGTCGTCGGTGGGGCTGTCCGCGGCCACGGCGAGCGTGCTCGTGCTGACGTGCGGCGGGCTGAGCCTGGTGGGATTTCCACTCGGCGCGTGGGCGTGCGAGCGTTTTGGACGCGTTCCGACCGTGGTGGTGTGCTGGCTGCTGGCGGGGGCCGGCGCGGTGAGTTTTTACTGGGGTCCGCCGGCGGGATTCGCGGTGCCGGTTTATTGGCTGGGCGCTTCGTTCTTCTGGTTGAAGACCGCCGACAACGCCGCGATCGTGGGGTTCCGGTCGGCGGGCACCGAGCTGTTCCCCACCGCGCTGCGCGGCACGATGATCGGGTGGACCGCGCTGATCGGCGCGGTGGGTGTGGTGGTGGCGCAGTCCAGCATCGCGCTGTTGGCGGGTCCGTTGGGCGGTCTGTCGCGGGTCGTGGCGTACCTGGCGCTGTTGAGCCTGCCGGCGGCATTCATCTTTGGATGGTTCGTTGATGAGACGCGGGGGTTGAGTCTGGAGGCGGCGGGGGAGAGTAGGACGGTAGGACGGTGATCCCCCAACTTCTCGGCACCAGCGACCGCAATCACGTGCTTCAGGGATGGCTCTGCCTCCTTTTGCTGGTCGCGGCCCCGAGCGCGCTGGTGGGCACGACGGCTCGAAGCGTGGCTCTTACCGCGGGGCCGCAATCCGAGGACGTATTCGACCGCATTCTGGCCACCCTTCGGTTCCAATGATGACGCCGCCGAGGCCACGCCGTCTGTAGCGACGCTCATTCCACTTTTGGAACAAAGCGTTGGCGGTGAAAGTGCGTGCGTCGGTACTCCCGATCCGTGGAGCGGGAATGCCGAAGTGCGGGGCGATGCGGGTGCAAGCAAACCCACGCGTCCCGGGGGGTACGGTCACTTCGGCGGCCAGGGGTAGTGTGATGCCGGCGGGGGCCGCATATAATACGCCACATGAAGACACTCGTTACCGGCGGCGCCGGATTCATCGGATCGCACGTGGCCCGGCACTGCCTGGCGATGGGGCACGACGTGGTGGTGCTGGACGATCTGAGCGGCGGGTTCCGCGACCAGGCGCCGGCGGGGGCGACGTTCGTGGAAGGATCCATCACCGACGTGCCCCTGATCGAGGCACTGTTCGCCGAGCACCGGTTCGACTACGTGTACCACCTGGCGGCGTACGCCGCCGAGGGGCTCAGCCACTTCATCCGCCGGTTCAACTACACCAACAACGTGATCGGGAGCGTGAACCTGATCAACGAATCGGTGAAGCGCGAGGTGAAGTGCTTCGTGTTCACGAGTTCGATCGCGGTGTACGGGGCGGGGCAGCTGCCCATGCGCGAAGACATGACGCCGCGCCCCGAAGACCCGTACGGTATCGCCAAGTACGCGGTGGAACTCGATCTGGCCGCGGCGCACGAGATGTTCGGGTTGCCGTACATCGTCTTCCGTCCGCACAACGTGTACGGCGAGCATCAGAACCTGGGCGACCGCTACCGCAACGTGATCGGGATCTTCATGAACCAGATCATGGGCGGCAAGGCGCTCACGATCTTCGGCGACGGGGAGCAGACGCGCGCCTTCAGCTACATCGACGACGTGGCGCCGCACATCGCGCGGAGCGTGAACGTGCCGGCGGCGTACGGCCAGACCATCAACATCGGCGCCGACACGGCGTACAGCGTGAACGAGCTGGCGCGCGTGGTGAGCGAGGAGTTCGGCGTGTCGCCCCAGGTCACGCACCTGCCGGCGCGCCACGAAGTGGTGCACGCGTATTCGGATCACGCCAGAGCGCAGGCGCTGTTCGGCGAGACGACGACGATTCCGTTGGGCGAGGGAGTCCACCGCATGGCCCAGTGGGCTCGGG
>DATLTC010000092.1 GCA_035533755.1 Gemmatimonadaceae bacterium | reverse complement strand
CCCGGGCCCATGCCCTTGGGCGTGACGTTGGTCCACGTCTTCCCGCCGTCGCGCGTGAGCTGCACGAGGCCGTCGTCGGTGCCCACCCAGATCGTCCCCGCCTCGCGCGGCGATTCGACGATGTAATAGATGGTGTTGTACACCTCGCCGCCGGCGCCTTCGTTGGTGATCGGCGCGCCGCCAGGTCCCTGATGGGCCTTCTCGTTGCGGGTGAGATCGGGGCTGATCGCGGTCCACGTCTGGCCGCGGTCGCTCGACCGGAACAGCACGTTGCCGCCGTGATAGAGGACGTTCGGGTTCTGCGGCGAGACGGCGATCGGCGCGCTCCAGTTGAAGCGGTACTTCTGCAACGCCGGCGACGTCGCGAGTCCGAGCGCCGGATACGCCATGATGTCCCGCGTCTGGTGCGTCGCGCGATCGAATTCGTCGATCGCGCCCTCGTAGCATCCGGCGTAGATGTACCGGGGGTCGTCGGGGTTGAATGCGATGTGGGCGCTCTCGCAACCGCCCACCGGATACCAGTCGGACGTCGTGATCCCGCCCTCGGCGGTGGCGCTGGCGATGGCCACCGTGGTGTTGTCCTGCTGGGCCCCGTACACCCAGTACGGATACCGGTTGTCGGTATTCACGCGGTAGAACTGCGCCGTGGGCTGATTGTCCTGCGTGGACCAGGACGCGCCGCCGTCGATCGTGATCGTGGCGCCGCCGTCGTTGCCGTTGATCATGTCGTCGTGATTGCGCGGGTTGATCCACAGCGCATGGTTGTCGCCGTGCTTGGCCGGCAGCACCTGGAAGCTCTTGCCGCCGTCGATCGACTTCATGATCGACGCGTTCATCACGTAGACCACGTTCTCATCCTGCGGATCGGCGATCACGCTGGTGTAGTACCAGGCGCGCGAGCGGATCAGGCGCTCGGCCGTCATGTGGTGCCAGCTGTCGCCGCCGTCGTCGGACCGGTAGAGGCCGCCGGTGTCGGCAGCGGCTTCGATGATCGCGTAGATGCGGTTGGGATTGGCGGGCGACACGGCCACGCCGATGCGCCCCACGGCGCCGGCGGGCAGGCCGTGCCCCACGAGGCGGGTCCAGGTGGCGCCGGCGTCGGTGCTCTTGTAGATGGCGCTGCCCGGCCCACCGCTCCGGATCTGCCAGGGCAGTCGTTGGAAGTCCCACATCGCCGCGTAGAGGATGCGCGGATTGGACGGGTCCATGCTCAGGTCGATCGCCGCCACGCTGTCGCTGGGATGCAGGAGCAGCTTCCAGGTGGCGCCGCCGTCCGTGGTCTTGTAGATGCCGCGGTCGGCGCTCGGGCCCCAGCGGCTCCCCTCGGCGGCCACGTACACCACGTCGTCGTTGCGCGGGTCGATCACCACCTTGGCAATGGATCTGGTCTTCTCGAGGCCGACGTCCCTCCACGTCTTGCCGGCGTCGGTGGACTTGTACACGCCGTCGCCCCACGAGGACGACTGGCCGCGCGGCTCGGATTCACCCATCCCGGCGTAGATCACGTTGGGATCGCTGCCGGCCACCGCGAGCGCGCCGATCGAGCCCATGCGGATCTTGCCGTCGGTGATGTTCTTCCAGGTGATCCCGGCGTCGTCGGTCTTCCAGACGCCGCCGCCCGTGGCGCCCATGTAATACGTGAGCGGCTGCGACGGCACGCCGGTCACCGTCGTCACGCGGCCGCCGCGGAATGGGCCGATGTTCCGCCAATGCAGGCCGCCGAATCGCACGGAGTCGAAGGTCGAGGCGCCCGAAGGCCCCTGCGCGGCCAGCGCCATCGGCGCGGCGCAGAGGAGGGCGGTCAGGAGCGCGGGGACGCGCACGGGCGAACGGAGGGCAGGGATGTGCATGGTGAACCGGAGAGCTGCTCAGGTGCTGCGGGGAGGGGAGGCCGAGTGGTCGCGGGGAGTATACCACCGCGATCGGTGCGCGGCGAGCCGCGACGCCGTCCCCAGGCGCCTTACAGATCGCCGCGGTTCTGGGCCCGGTTGTACGACGCGATGAGCGAGAACAACATGCCGCCGTAGCCCACGCAGTACGCGGAATAGAAGAGAATCCGTCCCATGGCCTCGTCGGTCACGTGCATGGACGTGGCCATGAGGACGAGGCCGACGCCGCACCACCCCGCGCATTCGAGACCGGCGCGGAAGAATTCACGGCGCGTGGCGCGCGCCGACTCCCGCTCGGCGACGAGTCGCTCCGCGGCGATGCGCTCGAGTTCGGCTTGGAGTCGTGCGGAGCGGGGCATCGAACAGTGGACGGCGGTCGGGAACGACGGTGGACGACCTGATGGTACTCCGTCCCCGCGGGACGGATCCGTGGGGCCGCCACTAGCCTCGGAACGTGTGCAGCTCCTCGTACGTGACTTCCTGGAACATCGGCAGTCCGGCGGCGGCGATGATCCGCATCAGGCTGTCGCGATCGTGGAATTCCATGTTGTCGCGATTCATCACCACCGCGTGCGGCTCCACCACTGCCAGCCGCCGGAACTCGGCGTCGATCAGGCGGAACCGGTGCACCATGTGCTCCACGCTCTCGTGCGGGCGGTTGCGCTGCTTGATGTGCTTCTCGATCGTGTCGGTACTCGACGTGAGCACGATCACCCGGTCGGGATGCCACCAGTCGCCGATCGCCAGCACCTTGCGCAATTCCGCGTGATGCTCGGCCGGATACTCCGCGATGTGCGCTTCGAGCGTGATCCGCGCGCCCTCGAAGAAGATCACGCGGCCGGGGCGGTCGTGCTCCATCGCGTCGCGATAGTTGGCGTCGTACAGTCGCGCGAAATAGGCCGTCACGCCCACGGGATTGCGCCCCGCTTCGATGTCGGCGAGCACGCGCGGGTCCCACACGCCCTTCTCGCCCTCCCCGTACGCCCCATTGTGATAGAGATCCGCGAGTTGGCGCACGAGCGTGCTCTTGCCGATGCCGGGGCCTCCCACGATCGCGACGCGCATGTGCTCGGGGTCCTCAAGGGGGTGGAGCCGCGACGTGCGGGACGCAACCAGCGTCCGGTCGCCCTCCACGTCATGGTGCGAACCGTTGCGGCCCTCCATGATAGTCGTCGCCAGTGTATCCCGCGACTGGCCATGAGGAAAGCCCGCTCGATGCTCCGCAAACTTCTCCCGTTGGGCGCGATCTGCGTGCTGGCCGCCGCCCCCGGCACGGCGCGCGCTCAGGCCGATACGCTCAGCTACCGGTTCCACCTCGAACCGGGCCCGGATCACGGCGTGCAGGTCGCCGTGGACGTTGACTTCCGCGGCGGCCGGACCGGTCGCACCCGCATCGTCACGCCCACCACGTGGGCCGGCCAGGACAGCCTCTGGAAGGCGATCGTCGATTTCCGCGCCGGCCCCGGGGTCGTCGTCGGCCCCGACGTGAACGGTGAGCGCATTCTCCAGCATCTCCCGCGCGCCCGCGTGCACCTGCACTACGTCTTGCGCCAGGACTGGACGGGGCCGCTGCGGTACCCGCTCAACCACCGCGTGATCATCGACAGCTCGCGCATCGTGTTCAACCAGACCACGGCGCTCGTGTATCCGGAGCTCACCGCGAATGTGCCCCTGGTGCTCCAGGTCCAGTGGAGCGGCCTGCCGCCGTCGTGGCGCATTCTCACCAGCTTCGGGTCCAAGGCGTGGTTCTCGGGGCCGGTGTCGTGGCGGGAATTCGCCGGCGCCTCGTTCGCCGCCGGCGACTTCCGGCTCGTCGGCACAACGGGCGGCGCGGCGCCGCTCACCATCGAAGCCCAGGGCCAGTGGCGGTTCACCGACCCGGCGTTCGCGCAGCTCGTGGGCGCACTCTGGCGCGCCGAGTCGCGATTCTGGGGCGGCCCCGCGTTCGACCACGCGTTCGTGCTGCTCCTGCCCAGCGCCACCAGCGGCGCGGTGGCCGGCACGGCGTTCACCGCCGGGTTCGTCGCCGCGTCCGACAGCACCGCCGACCTGACCGACCTCGGCCGGTTGCTGGCGCACGAGCTGTTCCACCTGTGGAATGGCCAGCGCATGGCCGCCACCGAGGTCGAGGCGCGGTACAAGTGGTTCACCGAGGGATTCACCGATTACTACGCCGACCGGTTCTTCCATCAGCTCGGGCAGTACTCCGATTCCACATACCGCGCGCGCGTGAATGCCGTGCTCCGGTCGTACTACGCGTCGCCGGCCCGCGGGAGCACCCTGGCCGACGTGGCGGCGCGGTACTACGCCGATCCCGCGATGCGCCAGTATCCCTATGCGCAGGGCTACGCGTTCGCGCTCTTCCTGCAACCGAATCTGACGCGGTGGTCGGGCGCGACCTTCGACCTCGATAGCCTGATGGTGCGGGCCTATCGCGCCGGGCGGGGACACAGCCTCGAACTCACCGATGCCCTGCTGCTGGCGGTGACGCCGGCCGCGGCCCGCGGCGCCCTCCACGACGCGATCGACCGATACATCGTGCGCGGGATGATGGTGCCGGGCGACTCGGCGTCGCTCGGGCTGTGCAACCTCCTGCGCACCGTGGCGGTGTACGACTTCGACCTCGGGTTCGATGCCGCCACCTCCATGCGGCTGCGCGTGGTGAACGGCGTTCGCCCGGGCGGTCCGGCGGCGCTCGCCGGCGTGGCCAACGGCATGAAGCTGCTCGGGTGGAGCTGGGATGGCGACCGGCCCGCGCAGTCCGTGGTGCTGCAGGTGCAGGATGCGCGCGGACCGCGGCAGATCGTGTACGCGGCGCACGACAACACCGTGCATCTCACGCCGCAGTTCTTCGCGGATCCGAGTCTGGCCTGCGGCGGGGCGGGGTTCGGCCGCTGACCCCGCGGTGGCGCGCTACCCCTTGGCGGCGCGATCGCCGAGCAGCTTGGTGGTGAAGCGCTGGCCCTCGCCGATGCGCTCGACCTCCACCGCCGTGGACTCGGCGATCTGCTCCAGATGCGTCAGCCGCGCGGAGATGTCTTCCAGGGTCCTGGCGTCGCCGGCGTTCAGGCCGCCGCGGCGCCGGTTGATCAGCGACAGCGTGATCTTGGCGAGCGTGCCGAGCAGCGCCATGAGCCCCAAGAACACCAGGATGTCCTGGAGCAGCATCTCGTTCATGGCGGGTCCTCGCAGTGAGCGGTGGAGTGACGAAGGGAGGTCGTGCGGTTCCGTACGGTGGTGCGGGGCAGCGGGTTTCCGGCGCCGTCGCCGCCCATCCGGGGCGTTGCGGTGCCGCGCCGACGTGTACATGCTTTCTACGCGCGATTCGCCACCTCCGCCAGCCCCCTCCTCCTTCAATAGAAGGGCCAACGCACCGTGCGCCTCCTCCATCCACGCGCCGCCTGCCGCGCGCTCCGCTCCATCCGGCGCCCGACGGTCGGATTGCTCGTCCTCGTGTGTGCGGCCGTCGCTGCCCCGATGTCCTCGGCCAGCGCGCAATCCCGCGCCGAACTCGCCGTCGCTGACTCGTCGCCGTTCCGGCCGCTCACGCTCCCCACCCCGAACTCGGTGCGTACCGCCTCGGGCCGTCCCGGCGCGCGCTACTGGCAGCAGGAAGCGGACTACAAGATCGCGGCCACGCTCGACCCGTTGCACAACCAGGTGTCGGGCACGGAGACGATCCACTATCAGAACAACTCGCCCGATGCGTTGCCCTACCTCTGGCTCTTCCTGGAGCAGAATCTCTGCGCGCCGTCGAGCGTCACCAACACGCTCAACCAGCCGCCGCTCAAGTTCCTGGACAGCGAATTCGACTTCTCGTGCCAGGGATTCAAGGGCGGCCTGACCCTCGACTACGTGCGCATCGGCGGCGCGAACGCCGCCCACACCATCTACGGCACGACGATGCGCATCGACCTCGCGCGTCCGCTGGCGCCCGGCGCCGCCGTCGACATCGCCGCCAAATGGAGCTTCAAGGTGCCGGAGCAGGGCGGCGGCCGCATGGGGCACGACGGCCCGCTGTACGAGATCGCGCAGTGGTATCCGCGCATGGCCGTGTACGACGACGTCCACGGCTGGAACCACGAGCCGTACATCGGCGCCGGCGAGTTCTACCTCGAGTACGGCAACTTCGACGTCACGCTCACCGTCCCGTTCAGCTACATCGTGCGCGCCACCGGCGAACTGCAGAATCCCACGACGGTGCTCACGCCCACCGAGATCCGCCGCCTCGCGCTGGCTCGCGCGTCGGATACCACGGTGCACATCATCACGAGTCGCGA
This sequence comes from Gemmatimonadaceae bacterium, assembly GCA_035533755.1. Lineage (NCBI taxonomy): Bacteria > Pseudomonadati > Gemmatimonadota > Gemmatimonadia > Gemmatimonadales > Gemmatimonadaceae > Gemmatimonadaceae bacterium. The sequence goes on along the minus strand of DATLTC010000092.1, from coordinate 8,305 downwards.
GTTGACCGACTTCGCCGCCACCCGGCCGGTGACCGCGGGCGAGCTCACCTGGCACTTCACGGCGCACGACAGCCGGGACTTCGCGTGGGCGGCGGGCCCCGACTTCCTCTGGGACGCGAGCGGTTGGGACAACATCCTCATCGAGACGCTCTACCGCCGTACCGCCGACAAATGGCCCGAAGCCAATCGCATGGGCCGCGAGACGATCAAATACTTCAGCGAACAGTGGTACCACTATCCCTGGTCGCACGCCACGACGATCGAAGGCCCCATCCAGGGGATGGAATATCCCATGCTCACCTTCGTGCCCAACAGTCCCACGCGCGAGGATCAGCAATGGGCGCTGGCGCACGAGTTCGGGCACGAGTGGTTCCCGATGCTGGTGGGCAGCAACGAGCGCCTGTATCCGTGGATGGATGAGGGCTTCAACACGTTCATCGACCTCCACAACGCCGCGCGATACTTCAAGGGCACCGCCTACGGCGACTCGATCGAATCGCACCCGCTCCACCTGTACGCCGAACACGGCGTGCCCGGCAACGAACAGCCGCTCATCGAGAACCCCACCGAGGTGCGCGATCTGTTCTGGTCGGGCTACCAGAAGCCCGCGCTCATGATGCAGACGCTGCGCTTCGAGGTGCTCGGCCAGCAGCGGTTCGACGACGCGTTCCGCGCCTACATCAAGGCGTGGGCGTTCAAGCATCCCACGCCCGCCGACTTCTTCCGCATCATGCGCGACGAGTCGGGCATGAACCTCGACTGGTTCTGGCGCGAGTGGGTCTATACCACCGCCCGGCTCGACCAGTCGGTGGACTCGGTCACGAACAGTCGCGACGGCGCCCGCGTGTACCTCGCCAGCCGCGGCACGATGATCATGCCCGTGGAACTGTCGCTCACGTTCGCCGATCACTCCACCACCACCGTCAAGCTCCCCATCGAGACGTGGAACCTGGGTGACGTGTTCGTGTATCGCGTGCCGGAGGACAAGGCGGTGGTTGCCGCCGAGGTGGACCCGCGGCACGTGCTCCCGGACATCGATCGCTCGAACAACGCGTGGAGGGCGCGGTACTGACATGCAACACATCCGACTTGGCCACTCCGGCCTGCAGGTCTCGCGTCTCGCCCTCGGCTGCATGAGCTACGGCACGCCGAGCTGGCGCCAATGGGTGCTCGACGAATCCGCCGCCCAGCCGTTCTTCCGGCGCGCCCTCGACGCCGGCATCAATTTCTTCGACACGGCCGACATGTATTCGCTGGGCGTGAGCGAGGAGGTCACCGGACGCGCCCTGCGGGCCATGGCCAACCGCGACGAGATCGTGATCGCCACCAAGGTGAACTTCGCGATGAGCAACGGCCCCAACATGGGCGGCCTGTCGCGCAAGCATATCCTGCAGGCATGCGAGGCGAGTCTGCGCCGCCTCGGCATCGAGGCCATCGATCTGTACCAGATTCACCGCTTCGACGCCGGCGTGCCCATCGACGAGACCCTCGAAGCGCTCAACGACCTCGTGCGCTCGGGCAAGGTGCGCTACCTGGGCGCCAGCTCCGGCTCGGCGTGGCGCATGGCGCAGGCGCTCAGCACGTCCGAGCGCCGGGGCTGGGCGCGGTTCATCTCCATGCAGAATCACTACAACCTCCTCTACCGCGAGGAGGAGCGCGAGATGATCCCGCTCTGCCTGCACGATGGCGTTGGCCTCATCCCGTGGAGCCCGCTGGCCCGCGGCGTGCTCACGCGACCGCGCCCCGCCGACGCCAAGGTCACGAGCGGCGGCACCACCCGCGCCGGCTCCGACGATTTCTCGTCGCGGCTCTACGACAGCGAGGACGACTGGAACGTGGTGGACGCCGTGCAGCGCATCGCCGCGCAGCGCGGCGTGATGATGGCCGAGGTCGCGCTGGCGTGGCTGCTGTCGCGGCCCGGCGTCGTGGCGCCGATCGTCGGCGCGACCAAGCTGTCGCATCTCGAAGCGGCGATCCGTGCGCTCGACCTCCAGCTGTCGCCCGACGAACTGCGGGCGCTGGACGAACCCTACCGCCCGCACGGCGTGCGCGGACACACCGTCTGATATGCGCGTCATCGAGTGCACCGCGCCCGGCGGGCCGGACGTGCTCGTCCCGGGCGAGCGGCCCACGCCCGTGGCCGGCGCCGGCGAGGTCCTGATCCGGGTGGCCGCCGCCGGCGTCAATCGTCCCGACCTGCTCCAGCGCCAGGGCGCCTACCCGCCGCCTCCCGGGGCGAGCGAGATCCTCGGCCTCGAAGTGGCCGGCACCATCGCGGCGGTGGGCCCCGAGGCGGCCGGCTTCGCCGTCGGCGACGACGTCTGCGCGCTCGTGGCGGGCGGCGGGTACGCCGAGTGGTGCGTGGCGCCGGCCGTGCAGTGTCTGCCCGTTCCGCGCGGGCTCTCGATGGTCGAGGCGGCATCGCTTCCCGAAACCTTCTTCACGGTCTGGACCAACGTGTTCGACCGGGGACGCCTCGCGGCCGGCCAGAGCTTGCTGGTGCAGGGCGGCGCCAGCGGCATCGGCGTGGCGGCCATCCAGATGGCGCGCGCGCTCGGCGCTCGCGTGTTCGCCACCGCCGGCACCCCCGACAAATGCGCGGCCTGCATGCAGCTCGGCGCCGAGCGCGCGGTGAACTACAAGACCGAGGATTTCGTGGACGTGATCCGCGCCGCCACCGGAGGGCGCGGCGTGGACGTGATCCTCGACATGGTGGGCGGCGACTATGTCCCCCGCGAACTCTCGCTGCTCGCCGACGAGGGGCGGCTGGTCTTCATCGCCACGCTCGGCGGTGCGAAAGCCCAATTCAACATCCGCGAAGTGATGGCCAAGCGGCTCGTGATCACCGGCTCCACGCTCCGGCCGCGGCCGGTCGCCTTCAAGGGCGAGATCGCGGCCGCGCTGCGCGCGCGGATCTGGCCGCTCATCGAGGCGCGCGAGATCAAGCCGATGGTGCACAAGGTGTTCGATTTCGCCGATGCGGCCGCGGCCCACCGCGCGCTGGAGCGCGGGGAGCACGTGGGCAAGATCGTCCTGAAGTTGCGCGCCTGAGACGGCGAACGGGTCTGCTGTCGTCCTGTCCCTACCGTCCTACCGGCTCTTGGCCCTCAGATACTGCTCCGGCCAGCGGACCTCGGCCCCCAGCGCCTTCGCGGCGTGCATCGGCCAGTACGGGTCGCGCAACAGTTCGCGCGCCATGATCACCGCGTCGGCCTTGCCTTCGGCGATGATGGCGTTGGCCTGCTCCGGCTCGGTGATCATCCCCACCGCGCCCGTGGCGATCCCGGCGTCGCGGCGGATGCGCTCGGCAAACGGCACCTGATAGCCCGGTCCCACCGGAATCTTCGCCTGCGGCACCAGGCCACCGCTCGAGCAATCGATCAGGTCCACGCCCAGTTCGCGCAGCGCTCTGGACAGCGTCACCGACTGCTCCACGTCCCAGCCCCCGTCCGTCCAGTCGGTCACCGACAGACGCACGAACAGCGGAAGCCGCTCGGGCCACGCCTGGCGCACGGCGCGCGCCACGCGCAGCGGAAACCGCATCCGATTCTCCAGGCTGCCGCCGTACTGGTCGGCGCGCTGGTTGGTGAGCGGCGAGAGGAATTGATGCATCAGGTAGCCGTGGGCCATGTGCAGCTCGATCACCTCGAATCCGGCCTCCTGCGCAAAGCCGGCGGCCGCCACCCACTGCGCCTCGACCTCGTCCAACTCGCTCACGCTCAGCGCGCGCGGGTGCGGATAGTCGGGAGAGAACGCCAGCGCGCTAGGCGCCACCGTCTGCCACCCGCCGTCGGCGGGCGGCAACATCGCGTTGCCCACCCACGGGATCTGCGTCGAGGCCTTGCGGCCGGCATGGGCGAGTTGGACCCCCGGCACCGCTCCCTGGCCGCGCACGAACGTCGTGATCCGCCGGAAGGCCTCGGCGTGAGCGCTCGACCAGATGCCCGTGTCGGCCGGCGAGATCCGCCCCTCGGGGCTCACCGCCGTCGCTTCGGCAAGCACCAGCGCCGCGCCGCCCACCGCGCGGCTGCCCAGGTGGACCAGGTGCCAGTCGTTGGCGAGGCCGTCCTGGGCCGAGTACTGGCACATCGGCGAGACGAAGATGCGGTTGCGAAACTCGACGCTGCGGATCGTGAGCGGATCGAACAGCGGAGCAGGAGCGTTGGTGGTCATGCACGTATTGTAGCGGGCCTGTAAAGTGGCGGGGCCGATGGACGGCCCGCGGGCCGCTGAGTACCGTTTGCCATGCTCGATTTCGCCCCCCGATTCGACGAGCCGGCCGCCGCCCGGCTCACCGAGCAGCATTTCGGCATCCGCGGCACGGCGCGCCGCCTGTTCAGCGAGCGCGACCAGAATTTCCTCGTCGAATCGGCCGGGGGAGAGCGCGTGGTGCTCAAGATCGCCAACGCCCACGAATCCCCCGCGCTGCTCGACGCCCAGCAGCAGGCCATGATGCGGCTGGCGCAGCGCATGCGCATCGTGCCGCGCGTGCTGCCGTCGTTGGACCGCCGCTCGCTGGTGTCGGTGTCGGGCGCCGACGGCCAGCGGTATCTCGCGTGGGCCGTCACCTGGGTGCCCGGACAGCCCCTCGCCCAGGTGGGCCACCGCTCGCCATCGCTCCTCGACGACCTGGGCCGGCGCGTGGGCAAGCTCGCGCGCGGATTGGCGGACTTCGATCATCCGGCCGTTCACCGGGACTTTCTGTGGGATCTGGCCCACGCGCGCCGTGTCGTCGGCGAACGACGCGGGCTCCTGGCCGACGCCGATCTCGGCGCCGCCGTGGACGTGATCGCGCGCCAGTTCGACCGGCACACCGCCCCGCGGCTGGGCGGGCTGCGCCGGAGCGTCGTGCACGGCGACCTCAACGACTACAACGTGCTCGTGGGCGGCGCCGGCGAGCCGGAGGCGCGCGAGCAGCGGGTGGCCGGCATCATCGACTTCGGCGACATGGTGTACAGCTACACGGTGGCCGACCTCGCGATCGTCGTCGCGTACGCCATGCTCGATGCGCGCGACCCGCTGGCCGTGGCGGCGCGCATCGTGGCCGCGTACCACGCCGAGGTGCCGCTCACCGAGGCCGAACTGTCGGCGCTGTTCGGCCTCGCCGCCATGCGACTGTGCGCCAGTGCGTGCATCGCGGCCGCGCAGATGGAACAGCGCCCGGACAACGCGTACCTGGGGGTGAGCCAGCGCCGTATCCGGCAGCTGCTGCCGGTGCTCGCCGCCACGCCCTTCCGTGTGGCCGAAGCGGTGCTGCGGCATGCGTGCGGCCTGCCCTCCGTGGCCAGCGCGGGGGCCGTGGTATCCTGGCTCCTGGACCACGCGGCCGGGTTCGCGCCGGTGCTCGACGTCGATCTGCGCGCCGAGCCCTGCCTGGTGCTCGACCTGAGTGTCGCCAGCCCGTTCGTGAGCGGCGATCCCGACGCGCGCGACGCGGCGCACCTCACGCCGCAGATCGCCGCCGCCATGCGCGAGGCAGACGTGCGCGTGGCGGTGGGGCGGTACGACGAGCCGCGCCTGCTCTACGTGACGCCGCTCTTCTCGGGCGGTGAACGCGTGACCGACGAGCGGCGCACCATCCACGTGGGGCTCGACCTGTTCGCCGACGCCGGCACGCCCGTGCACGCGCCGCTGGCGGGCACCGTGCACGCCTTGGCCGACAACGCGAACCCGCTGGACTACGGTCCCGTGATCATTCTGCGACACACCACCGGCGATGGCACCGAGTTCTTCACCCTGTATGGGCATCTGAGCCGTGACTCGCTGGCCGGGCTGCGCGTGGGGCAGGCGATCGCGTGTGGCGAGCGGATCGGCGCGCTCGGCACGGCCGACGTCAACGGCGGGTGGACGCCGCATCTGCATCTGCAGGTGATCGCCGATCTGCTCGATCTGGATCTCGGGTTTCCGGGCGTCGTGCGGGCCAGCCAGCGCGACGCGTGGCGTACGGTGTGCCCCGACCCCAACCTGCTGGTCGGGATTCCGTCCCGCCGCTTCCCGGCGCCGCCCCGTGCCGCCCACGAGACGCTGGCCGGACGCCGCGCGCACTTCGGCGCCAACCTGAGCCTCGCCTACCGCGAGCCGCTCACCATCGCGCGCGGGTGGATGCAGTATCTGTTCGACGATACCGGCCGCCAGTACGTGGACGCGTACAACAACGTCCCGCACGTGGGGCACGCCCATCCCCGCGTCGTCCAGGCGGCGTACGATCAGATGCGCGTGCTCAACACGAACACGCGGTACCTGAACGACCTCCCGGTGGAGTACGCGGAACGTCTCGCGGCCACGCTCCCGCCGGGCCTCTCCGTCTGCTACTTCACCAATTCGGCGAGCGAGGCCAACGAGCTGGCCCTGCGGCTGGCGCGCGCGCATACCGGCGAGCGCGACATGGTCGTGCTCGATGCGGCGTACCACGGTAATACGACATCGCTCATAGACCTGAGTCCGTACAAGCACGCCGGGCCGGGCGGAACCGGCGGGCCGGAGTGGGTGCACGTGGCGCCGCTGCCCGACGACTACCGGGGGCCCTACCGGCGCGGCGACCCCGACGCGGGATCCCGGTACGCCCGGCACGTGGCCGAGCTCGTGGACGCGGTGCGGGCCGCCGGCCGCGGCGTGGCCGGATTCATCGCCGAGACGTGCCCCAGCGTGGGCGGCCAGATCATCCTCCCCGCCGGGTACCTCGCCGAGGCGTACCGCCACGTCCGCGACGGCGGGGGCGTGTGCATCGCCGACGAGGTGCAGACGGGACTCGGCCGCATCGGCACCCACTGCTGGGCGTTCGAGGCGCACGGCGTGGTGCCCGACATCGTCGTCATGGGCAAGCCGCTCGGCAACGGCCACCCGCTCGCCGCCGTGGTCACCACGCCCGCCATCGCGGCCGACTTCGCCAACGGCATGGAGTACTTCAGCACCTTCGGCGGCAACACCGTGTCGTGCGCCGTGGGCCTGGCGGTGCTCGACGTGCTGCGCGACGAGGGACTGCAGGCGCACGCGCTCGCGGTGGGCCAGCACCTGCTGGGCGGCCTGCGCGCGTTGGCCCAGCGCCACGAGCGCATCGGCGACGTGCGCGGATCGGGGTTGTTCCTCGGGGTCGAGTTGGTGCGCGATCGCCAGACGCGGGAGCCGGCCGGCGCCGACGCGTCGTACGTCGCCGATCGGTTGCGCGAGGAGGGGATCCTCATCGGCACCGACGGGCCGCATCACAATGTGCTGAAGATCCGGCCGCCGATGCCGTTTGCCGAATGCGACGCCGACCTGCTGGTGCAGACGCTCGACCGGGTGCTGGGCGAGTTGGCCGGCGAGTAGCGCGGGCCAGCTCGCGGCGCGCTACTCCTTCGAACAGATGCGCGCCACGGAATCCGCCGCCTGCTGGTCCGGGCCCATGGTGAACACGCCGTCGGTGGTGCGCGGCCCCGGTCCGTTCAACCGCGTGCGTCCGGGCGTGACCATGATCCGGGTCGTGCCGTCGGCATTCGCGTACACCGCCACTGCGAGTTCGCTGTACTCGGCGCTGTCCGGTGACCCGAGGTCGCGCTTCTCGGCGTTGAGGAACCCCGACGCCGGATTCGAGGTAGTGATGGTGTAGCCGAGCGAGGTCACCGCGCGCGTCACGCACACGAACGTCGGGGCGGGGGGCAGGGGCGCGGAGCTGGTGACGATGTGCGCGCCGAAGCACGCGCCGGCCGTCACGAGCAGCACCACCGACGATGAAGCCTTCACGACGCACCTCTGGTCCGGGTTCACTGCGCGGCGGGGCGTTCGAGCGGCCGTGGATCGTAAGCTGGGCCCCGGCGGTGGCGATGCAAGGGCGCGGGGGCCGGCACAACCTGTCACCAGCCTGTCATAGCGGAAGTCGAGTCTTGATCGCAATGGAACTTCACCGCATACTTCGTTGTATACAAATATGACCTTCCAAATCGCACCGCATCGGCGGAGGAGTCCCATGATCAGCAAATGCGCGACCGGCCATGAGGAGTGGGAGAGACGCGCGGCTCTCTGGCGCTGGATGGCGCTCGCCCTCCTCGCCCTGGCGGCGGTGCTGGCGCCCTGGAGGTCGGCCGGTGCGCAGGACGCCGGCAATGGATTCCTGTTCGGCGTTCCTCACGCCACGTTCGGCCTGCGCGTGGGCTACGACGCCGCCATGGCGCAGAGCGATCTGTTCTCGTTCGTCACCAACGACCTCACGCTCAAGCGCAGCGACTTCAGCAGCCCCACCGTGCAGACCGACTTTGGCTTCAATCTGAGTCCGCGGGTGGACGCCGTGCTCGGCTTCGGCTATTCGCGGTCCGTGGCCCAGTCACAGTAT
>DATLTC010000091.1 GCA_035533755.1 Gemmatimonadaceae bacterium | reverse complement strand
CTCGCCGCGCACGCGGCCGCGGCGAATGAGATACACGCGATCGTCGCCGTCGGCCCCCGCCACCCGATACTGGAACGAGAGCGATTCGACCGCGAACCGCAGCCGGTCGAACTGCTCCCGCAGCGCCTCCAGCCGGCCGAGTTTGTCGCGCAGCGACGCGGCCCGCTCGAACTCCAGACGTCCCGCGCTCGCCTCCATCTGCGCGCGCAGGCCCTCGATCGGGCCGTCGCTCTCGCCGTCGAGAAACGCCCGCGCCAGGCGCACCCGCTCGGCGTAGGCGGCGGCCGTGCAGGCGCCGGCGCACGGGCCCAGGCAGCGGCCGATCTCGAGCCGGATGCACCCCGGCGTCCGCGGGGGCCCATCGAACATCTCTGATTGGTCGGCGTAGATCACGGGCTGCGTGAGCCGGCAGTCGCGCAGGCCCAGGGCGTCGCTCAGTTCGCGCAGCGACTCCTCCAGCCGGCGCGCCCCCTGGAATGGCCCATAATAGGTGGCGCTGTCGTCGCCGCTGGGAGCGCGCACGGCCAGCAGCTTTGGCGCGGCGCCGCGCGTGAGCTTGATGAACGCGAAGTGCCGCGCGTCGCGCTTCATGGCCACGTTGAGGCGCGGGCGGAACCGCTTGATGAGCCGCATCTCCGCCAGCAGCGCCGCGAACTCGCTGGGCACGTAGTCCCACTCGATGTCCGCCGCTTCGCGCACGATGCGGGCGCCCTTGTCCTCGGGGAACGAGGCGCGGAAGTAGCTCAGCAGCCGCGTGCGCAGCCGCTTGGACTTGCCCACGTACACCACCTCGCCGTCGCCGGCGATCATGCGGTACACGCCGGGGCGGTCGGCCGCGCCGGCGCGCACGTGGTCGCGCAGCGCGCGGAGCTCGGCCGGCGACGCGCGCCGCGGAAGGAGCGCTAGTGCTGGCAGCGCGGACACAGCACGGTGCTCCGTCCATCGATCGCGTGGGTGCCCACGAGGCGCGTGCCGCAGCGCGGGCAGGGACGATCGGCTCGCCCGTACACCGCCAGCTGCTCGGCAAAGGCGCCGGCGTTACCGTTGGCATCGCGATAGTCGCGAAAACTCGTGCCGCGCGCCTCGATCGACTCCCGCAACACGCCGATAATGGCTGCGTGAAGTGCCGCAGCCTCGGCGGGGGAAATGCCCCGGGCCTGCCGCGACGGATCGATCCCGGCGCGCCACAGGGCTTCGTTGGCGTAGATGTTGCCCACGCCTGCCAACCGCCGCTGATCCATGAGCACCTTCTTCACCGCCTGCCGGCTCGTTTGCAGAAGGTCCGATAGTTCACCCGCGCCGAACGCGGGGTCAAGAGGTTCGACGCCGAGCGCCGCCACGTAGCGCTCGAAGCGCGCCGGCGGCATGAGGGCGACGGTTCCCAGGCGCCGGATGTCACGATAGATGAGCGTGCGGCCGTCGTCGAGGGCGAGGCGGATGGTGGCGTAGGCCCGCTCGCGCTCGTCGAGCTGGCCGTCGTCGAGCAGCAGCGCGCCGGTGAACCGGGGCTGCACCACCAGCCGATCTCCCGTGGAGAGATCGAGCACGACGAGTTTGGCGCGCCGCCAGCAATGCGCGATCCGCGCGCCCGCGAGCCGCCGTCGGAGCACGCGGGCGGTCACCTCGCGCAAGACGTCGGGCCTGGGCACTGCAACGGCGACGATCGTGGCGCCGGTGACCTGGCGGTCGAGGTCGCGGGCGATGGTCTCGGTTTCGGGAAGCTCAGGCACCGCGCGCGCGCTCGCGCCAGCCGATGTCGTCGCGGAACTGCTTGCCGGCGAACGTCACCTGCGCGGCCACGGCGGCGCTCACCTGCTGCGCCTCGGCGAACGTGTCGCCGAGGCCGGTCACGGCGAGCACGCGGCCGCCCGCGGTGACGAGCGCGCCGCGCGCGTTGCGCGCGGTGCCGGCGTGGAAGACGATGGCGTTCCACACCGGCTCGGGGAGCGCGATCTCGTCGCCGGCGCGCGGCTGCTCGGGATAGCCGGCGGCGGCGAGCACGGTGGTCACGGCGTGGCCCGATGCCTCGCAGCGGGCGCCGGCGGGGATGCCGGCGCCGGTGGCGATGGCGCGCATGACGTGGAGCAGTGACGGTTGCATGTGGGCCACCGGGAGCACGGCCTGCGTTTCGGGGTCGCCGAACCGGCAGTTGAACTCCACCACCTTGGGGCCGTCGGCGGTGATCATGATGCCGGCATACAGCAGGCCGGTGAACGGGCGGCCGCACTCGCGCATGGCACGGAGCGTGGGGAGCAGCACGCGCGTCTCGATCTCGCGCAACAGGGGGGCGGTGTCGGGCGACACGCCGCCGAGCCGGGCGCCCAGCGACAGCGGCGCGTAGGCGCCCATGCCGCCGGTGTTGGGGCCGCGGTCGCCGGCCAGGAGCCGCTTGTGATCCTGCGCCGGCACGAGCGACAGCACGCGCTCGCCGTCGGTGAGGGCGAGCACCGACAGCTCCTCGCCGGTCATGAACTCTTCCACGAGCACCTCGTGCCCGCTGTCGCCGAACGCGTTGCCCACGAGCATCGCCTCGATCGCGGCGTCGGCCTGGGCGAGCGTGTCGCACACGATCACGCCCTTGCCGGCGGCGAGCCCCGACGCCTTGATCACCACCGGGGCGCCGTACTCGCGCGCGCAGGCCCTGGCTTCGGGCACCGTGGTGAAGATCCGGGCGCGTGCCGTGGGCACGCCGGCCTGGAGCATGAGCTGCTTGGCGAATGCCTTGGAGGTCTCGATCTCGGCGGCGGCCTGCGTGGGGCCGAAGATCGGGATGCCGGCGCTGCGGAAGCGGTCCACGATGCCGGCGGCGAGCGGCGCCTCGGGGCCCACGACCACCAGATCGACCGCGCGCTCCCGGGCGAGGGTGAGGAGCCGCTCGATGTCGGTGGCCGCCACCGGCACGCACTCGGCGAGTTCGGCGATGCCGGGGTTGCCCGGTGCGGCGATGAGGGAGAGCGAGGGATCGTCGTGCTGCAGCTTCCATGCGAGCGCGTGCTCGCGCCCCCCGCCGCCGACCAGGAGCACCTTCATTTGGGCGTGCCGCGCCATGCCTCGTTGAAGGCGTCCTTGGCGCGCGTTACCACGTCGCCGAACTGCTGGAAGGTGGACCGCGTCTGCTCGCCGTAGTAGCCGGCGGCGTCCATGTAGTCGTCGGTGAGCGGACGGTCGTCGGCGCCGCGTCGCGCGTAGTTGCCGGCGACGATCGCGTCGTAGGCCCCGCTCCGGTGCCACCGCAGCAGCTCGGAGGCGCGCACGGTGTTGAACGGGTGGTCGCGGAACGCGGTGTTGAGCACCTTGAACACGGTGTCCCAGGCGTTGCCGCCGGTCTCGTATTCCTCCGCCTGGCGCATGAACTCCTCGAGGCTCGCCTGATCGCCCGCCGGCGCGGTGCCGCCGGCGAGCTTCATGAAGCCGCCCATCACCACGTTCAGATCCTGGGTGCCGAGCAGGCCGGCGCGGTCGGACGACAGTTCGCTCTTGCGGTACCACTCGAGCAGGGCGAGCTGGAACGGGAGCAGGGCGACGCCAGCCAGGAAGGGCAGATTGCTGATGCCCACCGTGAGGATGATGATGGCGATCGTCCGGTAGGTGGTGTGGCCGCTCATGATGTGGCCCAGCTCGTGGGCCAGGATGAACCGCTGTTCGTCCTCGTCGAGCATGGCGAGGGTGGCCGAGTTCATGACGATGAACGGGTCGTCGAAGCCCACGGCGCCGGCATTCACGAACGGCGTCTGCGTGACGTAGAGCTGCGGGCGCGTGGGCCAGTCGAGCGTCTCCAGCACCTCGCTGTACAGGGCGTTGAGCTTGGGCCGCTGGTGGTCGCTCACGCGGACCGCGTTGGCGAGGAAGAGTTGGCGGACGCCGCGCTCCCCGAAGAAGGAGGCGACTTTGCGCACCACTTCGTCGAAGCCGGGGATGGACCGCAGCGTGTTGAGCGCTGCGCGATCGGCCGGGTGTTCCCAGGCGCGCGAGGAGATCTGAACGAGCGGGATGCGTGGCATAGGAGCGACCCGGATGAAGGAAGGCGGAGCGCTGGGTGCCCGCCGGCGGCGGGCACCCAGTGGCGATGACCGTTCCTGTTCCCTACGTGGGCAGCCTCATGCGGGTGTCGCGGCCGCGGTTCTGGGCTGGCGGTCGCGGCGGGCCTGCTCGGGAAGCCCCTGGAAGGCGTGGTCGAGGTCGGCCAGCAGGTCGCCGATGTCCTCCACGCCGCACGACAGGCGGATGAGGCCGTCCGTGATGCCGAGGGCGGCGCGGCGGTCGGCGTCCACGGAGGCGTGGGTCATCATGGCCGGATGGCTGATCAGCGATTCCACGCCGCCCAGGGATTCGGCCAGCGAGAACACGTGGACGCGGCCCAGGACGTGCGCGGCGCGCTCCTTGGTGCCCATCTCCACGCTCATCATGCCGCCGAACCCCGTCATCTGGCGCTTGGCCAGGTCGTGCTGGGGGTGGGTGGGCAATCCGATGTAGTTGACCTGTTCGGCGCCCACCCGCTCGGCCAGCCACGCGGCGATGGCGCGGCCGTTGGTGTCGTGCCGGGGCATGCGGAGGTGCAGCGTCTTGGTGCCGCGCAGGGCCAGCCACGAGTCGAACGGCCCGGGCACGGCGCCGGCGGCATTCTGGATGAAGTTGAGCTTGTCGGCCAGGTCGTCGTCGTTCACGAGGGCGATTCCGCCCACCATGTCGCTGTGGCCGTTGAGGTACTTGGTGGTGGAGTGGAAGACGATATCGGCGCCGTACTTGAACGGCTGCTGGAAGAA
>DATLTC010000090.1 GCA_035533755.1 Gemmatimonadaceae bacterium | reverse complement strand
GACGGCGACGCGGTGACGGTGGACGTGACGGCGGAGATGGGGCAGCCCATCAAGACCGTGACGACGATCGTGCGCGGCGTTCCGCGCGGCCACATCTCCACCGGCTACGCGTTCTTCGATCCGCGCGACGACGAGCTGCTGTTCGGCTATCCGTTCAGCGGCGGCGACCTGTTCGGGCCCGGCGGCGCCGGCGGGCTCAGCACGCCACTGGCGCTCGTGAAGCAGAGCGACACCGAATACTTCTATCTGCAGTCGCTCGACCACCAGGTGCGCACCAAGCGGTTCTACTTTCAGCCCGGCGAGTCGGGGTACCGCGTGGAGGCGATCTTCGAGGAAGACGGCTGGCGCAATGAGACCAGGCTCGTCGTGCCCACCTGGCGGTTCGGCCGCGCCGCCGACCCGGCCGCCGTGATCCACGCGCACTACGAGCACCTGGCGCGTGCGTATAACCTCCAGCCGTTCGATACGCGCCCCGACGTGCCCGCGTGGCTGCGCGACACGGCGCTCGTGCTCACGCTCAACGGCCAGCACTACTCGGGCTACATCTTCAACGACTACGCGAAGATGTTGGAGATCCTGCGGTGGACGGCCACGCAGATTCCCGCCAGCCGCGTGCTTACCTTCATCTCGGCGTGGGACGGCCGCTACTACTGGGACTACCCGCTGTATCGCGCTTCCGATCGCATGGGCGGCGAGGCGGGCTTCCGCCGGCTGATCCACGAGGCGCAGGGGCTGGGCTTCCATATGATGCCCATGTTCGGGGCCAACGCCGCCAACAAGAAGTTGCCGATGTACGCCGGCATCGCCGACGGACTCACCGCCAAGATCGACGGCGACGAACTCGATCTCAACTGGGTGGACTGGGACAACGATCGCCACCAGGAAGGCTGGCTGGCGTACATGAACCTGGGCGTGGATTCGTGGCGCGAGTGGCTCACCGGCCGCATCGCCGACTGCGTGGACCGCTACGGCGTGGACGCCTATTTTCTGGACATCGCCGGCGGCTGGGTGAACAACCCCAAGGCCGACATGCACGGCGGCATGCGCCGCATGGTGGGCGATCTGCGGCGGCGCTACCCCAAGGTGCTCGCCTGTGGCGAGATGCACTACGACGGGCTGCTGGAGTTCATCCCGCTCTATCAGTCGGGGGGCGGCGGGCTGTTCAAGGACGACGTGCAGCGCTACGCGCGATTCTTCCAGCACCTGAGCCACCCGGCGCCGGGCCGCGGATCGAGCGGCGTGCACGAGTCGGGGTTCGGCCGCTTCGATCCGCGGACGCTCTCGCTGGCGCCCGACGCGATTCCCACGCTCAACATCGTGGACGACACCTTCACCAAGCACCGCGACGTCATGGCGGCCGTCATCGCGGCGGCCAAAGAACGCGCCGGCATCCATTAGGAGATTCCGCATGTCGATCTCTCGTTCGTTCCGCGCGTCCAGGGGCATGTCCGCCAATCGGGCGGCGCTCGCGGCCGTCGCGCTCCTCATCCTCCAGGCGGGTTGCATGTCCAAGACCTCACCAGGCGCTGCCGCGGCCGCGACCGTCACCCGGGCGCCGTTCGGCGTGCTCGCCAACGGCGACTCGGTGCACGTGTTCACGCTCACCAACGCCCACGGCATCGAGGTGCGGGCGCTGGACTACGGCGGCATCATCCAGTCCATCCGCACGCCGGACCGCAGCGGCAAGGTGGCCGACATCGTGCTCGGGTTCGACAGCCTGTCACAGTACGTGAAGCTCTCCCCCTACTTCGGGGCGATCGTCGGCCGCTTTGCCAATCGCATTGCCAGGGGCACGTTCACCCTCGACGGCAAGACGTATCACCTGGCCATCAACAACGGCCCCAACGCGCTCCACGGCGGGCTCGTGGGGTTCGACAAGGTGATCTGGAACGCCGAGCCGTTCACCAACGACACCAGCGTCGGCGTGGTGTGGACCCATACCAGCCCCGACGGCGACCAGGGTTATCCCGGAACGCTCAAGGTGCGCGTCACCTACGCGCTCACCAGCAGCGACGCGCTGGTCATCGACTACGAGGCCACGACCGACAAGCCGACCATCCTCAACCTCACCAACCACAGCTACTTCAACCTCGCGGGCGCGGGCCACGGCGACATCCTCGGCCACCTCGTGATGATCAACGCCGATTCGATCACGCCCATCGACTCGACCATGATACCCACCGGCGCGGTGGAGGCGGTGGCGGGCACGCCGCTGGACTTCCGGGCGCCCACGGGCATCGGCCAGCGCATCAACGCCGCCAACCAGCAACTCAAGTTCGCGGGCGGGTACGACCACAACTTCGTGCTCAACCGCGCGGATACCACCAGTCTGGTCCACGCGGCGCGGGTGGTCGAGCCGACCACCGGCCGCACGCTGGATGCGTACACCACGCAGCCCGGGCTGCAGTTCTATACCGGCAACTTCCTCGACGGCTCATTCTCCGGCATCGGGGGCGTGTACGGGCACCGGGCGGGCTTCACGCTCGAGACGCAGCATTACCCCGATTCGCCCAACCATCCCAATTTCCCGTCGGTCGTGCTGCGGCCGGGACAGACGTTCCACTCCGAGACGGTGTTCCGGTTCGGCTCCGAGCAGTGACGCTCCGGGTCTCGCCTTCTTGGAAGCGGATGCTCCGGCTAAAGCCTTGATCAGATGCTCCGGATGGGACGGATGCTCCAGATCAAACACCTTCAAGAGTTTGTATCCGGAGCATCCGTTCGATCCGTTGAATCCGATCCCCCTTTTTTCTGGGTGGCCGGCAGCCGAGACGCTCTCGCCAGGCCGCGCGAGTGGTGCGTTAGCCGATCGGATCAGCTTCCCGCCACCGGCGTCACCCGCAGCATCACCACGCCATGCGAGGGCACGGTGGCCGTGTAGTGCCGCTCGGCCACGCCCATGTCCTTGTGGGCCCAGAGGTCGCGCACCGCGGCGTCCTTGGTCTTGATGCCCACGCGGCCCCAGTCCGCCGTGATCGCGCTGGGCACCGACGCCCGGTTGAACAGCAGCACGGCCTTGGAGCCATCCTTGAGCGGCTTGACCCACACCTGCAGCTCGGGCGGATAGTTCTGCACCACCATCCCCTGCGCGCCGAGCGAGTCCTGATCCACCGCGATCACTTCGTTGTTGAGCAGGATGCTGCGCGTGGTCCGCGCCTCGCGCGACGTGGTGTCCTCCAGCGCGCGGATGTCGTTGCCGGCGATCAGCGGCGCCGCCATCATCGCCCACAGGCTGAAGTGCGCCCGGTACTCGGTGGGCGTCATCCCGCCGTTGCCCACCTCCAGCATGTCGGGGTCGTTCCAGTGGCCGGGGCCCGCCGAGTGCCAGTACTGCATGGAGAGATCGACATTCGACACCATGCTCGCGTAGCTGTCCCAGATGTCCTCGGTCGTGCGCCACAGGTTGCCGGTCGTGTCGGCCCAGTTCCAGGGCTGGTTGCTCCCCCATTCGCAGATGCTGAACACGATCGGGCGTCCCGAGTGCTCCAGCGCGTCGCGGATCTTGGCGTACTGGGCGGGGGCGTCGATCCCCTGGGCGTTGCACCAATCCACCTTCACGTAGTCCACGCCCCACGACGCGTACGTCTTCGCGTCCTGGTCCTCGTGGCCGTAGCTCCCGGGACGTCCCTGGCAGGTGCGGCGGCCGGCGTCGGTGTAGATGCCGAACTTGAGGCCCTTGGAGTGCACGTAGTCGGCCAATGCCTTGATGCCGTGCGGGAAGCGCGCGGAGTCGGCCACGATCGTGCCGTCGGCGTCGCGCGCCACCTGCCAGCAGTCGTCGATCGTCACGTACTGGTAGCCCGCGTCGCGCATGCCGGTGGAGACGATCGCGTCGGCCATGCCCCGAATGAGCTTGTCGCTCACGTTGCAGCCGAACCTGTTCCAGCTGTTCCATCCCATGGGCGGCGTGAGCGCGAGACCGTTGGGCACCGGACGGATGGGGATGGCGGCGCCCTTGGGCGCCGGCGACGCGGAGAGTGTCAGACCTGCCAGCAGAGCGACGATCGCGTTCATGGTGTGGTCCTCTAACTTATGGTATGCGGACGATGGCGTCCGTGGATTCGGGTTCGAGTGCGCGAAGTGCCCTCAGGATATGGCTCATACACAGAATTCCTGACAGTCCCCCTGGGCGTCCGGAACGCGGACTCCGCCATCCTGATGAGCGACCGGGCGGCGGCTGGTGCGCGCCGCACTGGCCCTAACCGGGCGGATGACAAACGAAACGACCGATCAGGCGTTCCTGATCGGTCGTTTCGCATCGGCCGGATGCCGAATGATGCGGTCAGTCGGGGCGACTGGATTCGAACCAGCGACCTCCTGCTCCCGAAGCAGGCGCTCTACCGGGCTAAGCTACGCCCCGATGTGTGGCTAGAGACTTCTCGTAACCCCGCGCGGCGATCACCTGCGTGCCCGCCGATCCACTCGAAAACATCGTGCATGCGCCCAGAGGGACTCGAACCCCCAACCTTCTGATCCGTAGTCAGATGCTCTATCCAATTGAGCTATGGGCGCGACGCCGCCACTCGAACCGCAAAGGCCCACGCACAAAAGGCCTAGTCGTCAAAATTACCCGCCGCGCCGAGGGTAATCAACCATTCCCTGCCTGCCGCATGCCGCGCGCCCCTCGTCCCGGCCCCGCGCCGGATCGTCGTCGCGCCGTCTCATGGCCACAAAAAACCCGTAGCCCTCTCGGCGCCACGGGTGATGGGCGGTACAAGACTCGAACTTGTGACCTCCACGATGTCAACGTGGCGCTCTAACCAACTGAGCTAACCGCCCGCGCCGCGATCGGGAACTTCCGCCCCCGTTCAGCGGTTCATTCAGTGTGTCGATGTTCGAAAGCGGGAAACGGGACTCGAACCCGCGACCCCAACCTTGGCAAGGTTGTGCTCTACCAACTGAGCTATTCCCGCAAACACCGGGCGCCCTGTCTTCGTACGTTCTGGCCCGGCCGTCAGCCCCGATGCTTTGGGGCCGATGGAGGCGAGGGGAATCGAACCCCTGACCTCTTGAATGCCATTCAAGCGCTCTCCCAACTGAGCTACGCCCCCGGGGACTTCCCACCTCGGCGGCGGGTCGTCAGGAACCGCGAAGTATATCCAGGCGTATAAGGAGTGTCAACGAAGGGGACTGGCTATTCCCTGTTAATTCGGTATTTTTTGTCGCCCTCCATTGTCTCACGATTTATAGATGGGGGTCGTGTGCCCCACCGGGCACGCGTTTGCGCAGTCCAGCTCCGCGACGCTCGCGCCGCAGCTCATAGATCATTCAACACGCAGTCCGTTCGAGGCATATCAATGACCGAAGTAAAGCGCCGCCGTCGGCGTACCGCGCCGGCGGGCATCGCGCCTAACGAGCCCGAGCGCGACATTCTGGACCAGTACCTCTACGAGGTCAGCACCTACCCCCTGCTCAAGGGCATGGAGGAGATCGAGCTGGCCCGGAAAATCCGCGCCGGCGACCAGGATGCGCTCCAGGAACTCGTCAAGCGCAACCTGCGCTTCGTGATCTCCGTGGCCAAGAAGTACCAGAACCGCGGCCTCCCCCTCATCGACCTCATCGGGGAAGGCAACGTCGGACTGCTCACCGCCGCGCGGAAGTTCGATCCCGATCAGGGCGTCAAGTTCATCTCCTACGCCGTGTGGTGGATCCGCCAGGCCATCCTCTCGGCCCTCGCCCGCCAGGGGCGCACGGTCCGCGTGCCGCTCAACCGCACCGCCGACCTCTCGCGCATCATCAAGGCCTCGGAGATCCTCCGCCAGAAGCTCAATCGAGAGCCCAGCCCCGAAGAACTCTCGCACCTCACCGGCCTCTCGGTGGACGTCGTCCAGTCGCTTGCCGCGCTCAACACCAGCGACGTGCGCCTCGACGCCCCCATGGACCCCGAAGGCGATCGCTCGCTCATCGAACGCTTCGTGGCCGACGAGATGCCCGACACCGAAGAGGAAGCCATGAACCGCTTCCTCACCGACGAGATCGAGCAGGCGCTCTCCACGCTTCCCCCGCGCGACGCCAAGGTGCTGCGCCTCTACTTCGGGCTCGAAGGCGGCCGCGAACACACGCTCGAGGAGATCGGCTCCATGCTCGGCGTCACCCGCGAGCGCGTTCGCCAGCTCCGCGACCGCGCGCTCAAGCGGCTCCGCGAGGGCGACGTGGGCAGGGCGCTGGGCAGCTTCGCCGCTTGAGATAGTAGGACGGTAGGGGAGTAGGACGGTAGGACGGCAAAACGACACGCAAAGTCCTCGGCATGGGCCGGCGAAAGCCGGCCCATTCCTTTTTCCCCCCGGGCGGCCAGTTTGCGGGAACCCGGCCCTTCGATCACATTTCTTATCCCGTCCACCGCCGCCCATGATCCGTCTGATCGACGTCCACAAATCCTTTGGCCAGAAAGTCGTCCTCGACGGCTTCACCCTGGACGTCCCCGAAGGCGAGACGGTCGTCATCATCGGCTACTCGGGCAGCGGAAAGTCCGTGGCCATCAAGCACATCGTCGGCCTCCTCGAGCCCGACGCCGGCCAGGTGTGGGTGGATGGCATGGAAGTCGCCAAGCTCTCCCGCCGCGAACTCTACAAGCTCCGCGCTCGCGTGGGCTACGTCTTCCAGTTCGCCGCCCTGTTCGACTCGTTCACCGTGGCCGACAACGTCGCCATGGGCCTGCGCAAGCAGGGCGAACTCACCGACCGCGAGATCGCCGAACGCGTCCACGAAGCCCTCGATCTGGTGGACCTGGCCGACGTGCCCGAAAAGTTCCCGGCCGAGCTCTCGGGCGGGATGCGCAAACGCGTCGGCATCGCCCGCGCCATCGCCACCCGCCCCAAGTACATCCTGTACGACGAACCCACCACCGGTCTCGATCCGGTCACCAGCGCGGTCATCGACCAGCTCATGGTGCGCCTGCGCGAGCGCCTCGGCGTCACCGGCGTGGTGATCACGCACGACATGCGCAGCGCCTACACCGTTGGCACCCGCATCGCCATGCTGTACGAGGGCAAGGTGCGGCAGTGCGGGACGGTGGACGAGATCCGCCAGACCACCGACCCCATCGTCCGCCAGTTCATCGAAGGGCGCGCTACCCTCAACGGCGCCGACGCCAAACCCGTCGAGGCGGTGGCGCCGTGACTCCCCCCCGCGCCAGGCTCGAGACCTCCGCCGGCGGCGTGGTGTACCGGATCCACGAAGGACGCGCGCTCTTTCTGCTGATTCGCGACAGCTACAAGAACTGGGGCTTTCCCAAGGGGCACATCGAGCGCGGCGAGCTTCCCCAGGCCGCCGCGCTGCGCGAGGTCACCGAGGAGACCGGGCTCGAAGACCTGGAGGTGCGGGGCGAGATCGACACCATCGACTGGTACTTTCGCTTCCGCGGCCGGCTCATCCACAAGGTGTGCCACTTCTTCCTCATGGAGACCGCCGCCACCCGCACCTGCCCGCAGCGCGCCGAGGGCATCACGGCGTGCCAATGGGTGCAGTTCGACGAGGCCGATTCGCGCATCTCGTACGGCAATGCGCGCGACATCCTGCGCCGCGCCAACGAGAATGTGGCGGCACGCGTCGCCGCCGTCTGAGCCATGCTCGAGCACCCCGCGCCGGCGCCGTTGCCCCCCACGATCCTGGTCTATGCCCCGCGGGAGCGCACCCGCGCCATGGCGCGCGAGACCTTTCCGCGCCGCCGCTGGCGGCTGGTGGTGCGGCGCGACGTGGACGACTTCGCGCGCGCCTTCCGCGAGGAGCTCATCGACGCCGCGATCGTGGACCTGGGCGCCGCGCAGGAGGAGAACTGGCGCGCCGCCGGCTTCGCCCGCGAATTCCCCAGCGTCCCGTTCTTCGCCCTCACCACGCTGCGCGCGTCGGACGGACCGACGCTCGCCCAGTGCGCCGCCCTCGAATTCGCCGACGTTCTGGTGGAGGACGTGGATGAGGACGCGATCCGCGAACTCGTGCTGCGCCAATCGTACACGACGCGATTCGCGCGCGCCCTGGCCACGCCTCCGGCATCCCTCGGGCTCGCCACCACGCTCCAGCTGAACGCCTGGCAGTTCGTGGTGCAGCACGCGGGCCGGCCGGTGCGCACCGCCGAGCTGGCCAGCGCGCTGAACGTGACCCGGGAGCACCTGAGCCGCACCTTTTCCGCCGACGGCGCTCCCAACCTCAAGCGGGTGATCGACCTCGTGCGCCTGACCGCGGCCGCCGAGCTCTCCAAGAATCCAGGGTACGACGTGCGCGACGTGGCCCGCGTGCTGGGATTCGCCTCGTCGTCGCACCTGTCGAGCACCGCTCAGCGCATCGCCGGCACCAGGCCGGCGTCGCTGGCGCGCCTGCGCGCCGTGGATCTGATCGAGCGCTTCAACCGGGGACATGCGAGGAGTCGCGGCTAGTCTGCGCGGCGCCGTTGAGCTGGCGGTCGAGATACACCAGGTAGCCGCCCAGGAGCCGGGCCACCAACTGCGCCCGGTTGGAGAGCTGGGCCAGGTGCGCCGCCGACAGGATGTCGGCCTGGCGGGCGATGGCGAGCTGGGTTTCGAGGCGCAGCAGGTCGCGTCGCGCCGCCCGGTAGAGCTGGCGCTGCTCGGGGGCGGTGTAGCGCCCGTACCCCTCGGCCACGTGCTCGGCCAGGGCGAGCGCGGTGAGCATCACCGACTCGGCCACCACCTTGATCTCGCGGCGGTTGCCGTGGCGCACGGCGCGGATCACGTCGGCGGCGAGTCCCACCGCCTCCTGCCACACTTTGAGGTCCCGGAGTCCGCCCGCCATGGAGGGTAAAGTCGAGCGAAACCGGCGGCGGGGCGGCATCCAAATGCCGCCGGGCGAACCGAAGTCGGCGCCGAGTTCCAACCCCCGCGCGGCGCGTCCGCCGATCCTTGCACCACCCCCAGCCTTGTGATAATTTTCACAAGCTAAGCCCTCAATTTTTCAGCGCACTCATTCGACCATCCCGTATGGCTACCGAGACCACGCTCCGCCCCGGCGAGATCAAGGACATTCTGCTCCGCGAGATCGAGGCTGCTGATCTCCGCTCGCTCGATGTCGAGGAAGTCGGCTCCGTTCTCGAAGTGAAGGACGGCATCGCCCGCATCTACGGCCTCCAGAAGGCCATGGCCGGCGAGATGCTCGAGATCACCTCGTCCGAGACCGGCAACAAGATCACCGCCCTCGCGCTGAACCTCGAAGAGGACAACATCGGCGCCGTCATCCTCGGCGATTACCTGCAACTCCGCGAAGGCGACGACGTCCGCCGCACCGCCCGCGTGCTCGACGTGCCGGTGGGGCCGGCGCTCATCGGCCGCGTGGTCGACGCCCTGGGCCGCCCGATCGACGGTCGCGGCGACATCGCCGCGACCACCACCCGCAAGGTGGAGTCGCAGGCGCCCGGCATCATCGTCCGTCAGCCCGTGAAGGAGCCGCTGCAGACCGGCATCAAGGCCATCGACTCGATGATCCCCATCGGCCGCGGCCAGCGCGAGCTCATCATCGGCGACCGCGGCACCGGCAAGACCGCCATCGCCATCGACACGATCATCAATCAGAAGGGCACCGGCGTCATCTGCGTGTACGTGGCCATCGGCCAGAAGGCGTCCACGGTGGCCTCGGTGCTCGAGCGCCTCAAGGAATCGGGCGCCATGGAGTACACGATCATCGTGGCCGCGACGGCCTCCGATCCGGCCCCGATGCAGTACATCGCGCCCTACACGGGCTGCGCGATGGCCGAGTACTTCATGTACAACGAGGGCAAGCCCACGTTGTGCGTGTACGACGATCTCTCCAAGCAGGCCGCGGCCTACCGCCAGCTCTCGCTGGTGCTGCGCCGTCCGCCGGGCCGCGAAGCGTATCCGGGCGACGTGTTCTATCTCCACTCGCGCCTCCTCGAGCGCGCCGCCAAGCTGCGCGAAGACGAGGGCGTGGTGGACGGCAAGACCATCCTCAAGCCCGGTGGGTCGCTCACCGCGTTGCCGATCATCGAGACCCAGGCCGGCGACGTGTCGGCCTACATCCCCACCAACGTCATCTCGATCACCGACGGCCAGATCTTCCTCGAAGCCGACCTCTTCTTTGCCGGCGTGCGCCCCGCCATCAACGTCGGCATCTCGGTGTCGCGCGTGGGCGGCTCGGCGCAGATCAAGGCCATGAAGTCGGTGGCCGGCCGCCTGCGCCTCGACCTCGCGCAGTATCGCGAACTCGAAGCCTTCTCCTCGTTCGCGTCGGATCTCGACGCCGCCACCAAGCGGCAGCTCGAGCGCGGCGCCCGCACGGTGGAAGTGCTCAAGCAGGGGCAGTACATGCCGATGCCGGTGGAGCAGCAGGTGATGATCATCTACGCCGTGGCCAACGGCTTCATCGACGACGTCGAGACCGCGCACATCCGCGAGTGGGAGCGCGGCTTCCACGCGTACATGTCGGCCAGCCACCCGCAGATCGGCGAGAAGATCCGCACGCAGAAGGCGCTGCCCAAGGAGCTCGAAGCCGAGCTGAAGTCGGCCATCGCCGCCTACAAGCAGACGGCCGGCACCGGCGCCGCCACGTTCACCGCGGCGAGCCTCTAGCCCATGGCCAAGGGTCGCGAGCTCAAAGGCCGCATCAAGTCGGTCGAGAACACGCGGAAGATCACCCGCACGTTGGAGATGGTGGCCACCTCCAAGATGAAGCGGGCGCAGGACCGCGTCCACGCGGCGCGCCCGTACGCCCGGGCGCTCACCGACGTGCTCGCCGACCTCTATTCACCCGATCTGGCCGACCGGTTCCCGCTGCTGCGCCAGCCGGCGCACGTGAAGCGGGCCGCCGTGCTGCTCATCACCTCCAATCGCGGCCTCGCCGGCGCCTTCAACGCCAACCTGATCAAGGAAGCCCGCACGCTCATCGGTCGGCTCGAGGCCGAGGGCGTGGCGATCGACATGCACGTCGTGGGGCGCAAGGGCGCCGGCTACTTCCGGTACGTGGGCCGCGCGCTCGCGTCCAGCCGCAGCGACATCGGCGACAAGCCCACCACCACCCACGCCGCGGAACTCGTCGACGGCCTGCGCGCCGCGTTCGGCGCCGGCACCCTCGACGCGCTCTACGTGGTCTACTCCAAGTTCAACTCGGTGATGTCCACGCCGGCGGTGAGCGAGCGGATTCTTCCCGTCGCGCCGCCCGCGGGCCGTGCCGTCCAGCGCGACTACCTGCTCTCCCCGTCGGCCGACGAGATCCTCGACCAGCTCCTGCCGGCGTACGTGCGCAACGTGGTGTATCGCGCGCTGGTGGAGAACGAGGCCGGCTTCCAGAGCGCGCAGCGCACGGCCATGAAGAACGCCACGGACAACGCCACCGACATGCTCAACATCCTCCGCCGTACCTACAACCGCGCCCGCCAGGCGCAGATCACGCAGGAGATCGCCGAGATCGTCGGCGGCGCTGCGGCTCTCCAGGGCTAGCCATGTCTGCCACTACTGCTGCTCCCGCCAACATCGGCAAGGTCGTCCAGGTCATCGGACCGGTGCTCGACGTCGAGTTCGAAGCCGACAAGCTTCCCGAGCTCTACAACGCCCTCCGTGTGCACACCACCTCCGACGGCATCGAGATCAACGTCGTCGTCGAGGTGCAACAGCACATCGGCCGCAATCAGGTGCGCGCCGTCGCCATGTCGTCCACCGACGCCGTCGTGCGCGGCATGGACGTGATCGACACCGGCGGCCCGATCACGGTGCCGGTGGGCGAAGCGGCGCTCGGCCGCATTCTCAACGTGCTCGGCGAGCCGGTGGACAACGGCGCACCGATCCCCGACAGCGTCGAACGCTGGCCCATCCACCGCAAGCGCCCCGACTTCGTGAACCTCGAGCCCAAGACGGAAGTCTTCGAGACGGGCATCAAGGTCATCGACCTCATCTCGCCGTTCGTGAAGGGCGGCAAGATCGGCCTGTTCGGCGGCGCCGGCGTGGGCAAGACGGTCGTGATCATGGAGCTCATCAACAACGTGCAGAAGGGGCACGGCGGCCGCTCGGTGTTCTGCGGCGTGGGCGAGCGCACGCGCGAAGGCAACGATCTCTATCTCGAAATGAAGGAGTCGGGCGTGCTCGGCTCCACGGCCCTCATCTACGGCCAGATGAACGAGCCGCCGGGCGCCCGTCTGCGCGTCGGCCTCTCCGGCCTCACCGTGGCCGAGTACTTCCGCGACCGCGAGCACGCCGACGTGCTCGTGTTCATCGACAACATCTTCAGATTCACCCAGGCCGGCTCGGAGGTCTCCGCGCTGCTCGGCCGCATGCCGAGCGCCGTGGGGTATCAGCCCACGCTGGCCACCGAGATGGGCGATCTGCAGGAGCGCATCACCTCCACGCGCGACGGCTCGATCACCTCGGTGCAGGCCATCTACGTGCCCGCCGACGACATCACCGATCCGGCGCCGGCTACCGCCTTTGCCCACCTCGACGCCACGGTCGTGCTCTCGCGCGCCATCACCGAGCTGGGCATCTATCCGGCCGTGGATCCGCTGGCCTCGGGCTCGCGCATCCTCGATCCGCAGTATCTGGGCGCCCGCCACTACAAGGTGGCCACCGACGTCCAGAAGGTCCTCCAGCGCTACAAGGAGCTGCAGGACATCATCGCCATTCTCGGCATGGACGAGCTCTCGGAAGACGACAAGAAGATCGTCGGCCGCGCCCGCCGCATCCAGCGGTTCATGTCGCAGCCGTTCGCCGTGGCCGAGCAGTTCACCGGCATCCCGGGCAAGTACGTGAAGCTCGAGGAGACG
>DATLTC010000089.1 GCA_035533755.1 Gemmatimonadaceae bacterium | reverse complement strand
GCCTGAACCGGTCCGCTTGTGGGCATTCGACCGGCAATCGTTGGTGGCGTCTGCACCGGACGGCGGCAACTCTCTACGCGGCCGACGGCGATTGGATAGCTGCAGGAGGTGAACGGAGCCTCACGCCGTGCAGGCTGCGGGCATGGTCCGGTGCGGCGGGAAGGGCCCGGCGGCTCGTACTCGGATCGTGGTCGCATGCTGCATCCAGGCGCCAGATTCGCGGCCAAGCCGCGACGGCGCTGTCACCGGACTGGAAGAATTGTCGTGTTGATGAAGATATGGTGATGTACTTTCTCATGTGTCTTATAAATCATATCAACACGTCAGTTAACACAACATCACATTTATTACGTCTAGTGGTTCATGGCCCGTACGCGCGTCATTTCTCAGTGGGATGCGCCATCGCGCCGTACGTTCGCTCGGGCTCGGCAAGTCGCCGGCCGCGCAGGCTGTAGTTGACGACGCTGGCAGTTATCCACACCCCGTCCAGCGCCGGATTCTGATCGGCCCGACGCGCTCAGCCAGGCATCGCGCCACCGGTCAGGTGCTCCGGCTGGATCGCCAGGCATCGCTTGGCCAGCGTGCCAGGCGGAATCCGACCAGGACATGTCCCCACTCCATTCGACCAGAGCTTCCAGCTTGCCGGCCGCCGGTCATGTCATGATGTCATGCATGATCAGGCCATGGGCTCCTCGGCGGACCGGACAAAAAAAGAGGGGCGGTCAGAGACCGCCCCTCCTTTCATTCCGTGTGGACCCGCCTTGCCTACGACCCAGGCACGTGCCTCACCGAAGTCCCGTACTTGGCGTTGATCGCGTCGATCAAGGAGTTGGCGATCAGGATATGCGTGGAACTGCTGGGATGGACGCCGTCCAGCGAGAAGGCGGTGCCGAATGTCTGCGTGGCGCTGGCCAGATTGGGGGGATAGTTGATCGCGCCCGGAACCGCCGCCAACTGGGCCAGCACGGGGTTCGGGTCCCAGTAGGCAAACCCAACGCTGTCGGCCTTGGCCTTGATGTAGGCGTTATACGCGCTGATGGTGTTGTACACGGTGGCCTGCTCGGCGGCATCGAGTACGAAGAGGTCGCCGTCCAGAGGGTGCAGCGCGCTGGGCGTCTTGACGCAGTGGATGGTGGCCGAGACCAGGCCGGCCTTGATGGCACCCGTGATCTGGATGTTGATCAGCGAGTTCACGCCCGGTGGGGTGAGGCAGTCCGGGGCGGGTGAGACCGCCGTACCTGCCGCGAAGCTAAGCCCACCGTCGAAGGCCGGGCTCTGGAGCGCCGCCGCCGGAAAGAGCTGAGGGGCGGCAGCCACCTGGACCACGCCCAGCAGGACGCCCTTGATGTTCGGGGCGCCGGCAATCAACTGGCTCATCATCGCCGCGTAGTTCGTGATGAACGTGGGCACGGGCGTGGGCGGCGCGGTGATGCCTGCTGCCGCGGGCGGTAGTCCGGCCAGCGCCGTGGCCAGGATGTCATTGTTGCCGATCCAGATGGTGGCGAAGGTGGGCTTGGCCACGAGCGCGCGCTGAACCTGCGTCATGCCGCCAAGGACGAAGGTGGTGAGCGGGTTGGGGCCGCTGCCAAGGATCGACGTGGGGTCGATCGAATTGGCCCCCGGCACCGCGACGTTATTCAGCACGTCGGTGATCGAGGTCGGGGTACGCAGGTAGCAGCTGGTGCTCGTGCTGGGCGGGTAGCCCGGCGGCGTCACGCGGGCCTGCGTCTGGAAGTTGGCGATCGGCGGCGGGCACCCCGGGTTGGCCAGCGACGGGTACGTGAACCGCGTGCCGAACTGCTGGGCCAGCAGTACCGGAAAGGCGCGCTGCTGGGTGGAGTCGTCGATGCCGCCCGATTGATAGCCCGAGGTGAGGCTGTTTCCGAGCGCGACATAGCTCTGGAACATGGCGCCGCCGGTGTACAGCGGGCCCGTGGTGTGTTCGGCTTGGCAGCCGGCCAGGATCCCAAGGAGCCCAGCCACCGCTGCGCCGCGAAGGAGATTCGAAGTGCGAGACATTCCGTATTCTCCGGGTGGCTGGTCTTAGAACGAGGCCTTGAGGCTGACCGAGATGATATTGGCGGACAGTGTGTACACGCCGTCGTTGAACGACGGCTGGCTGGCGCTTGACCGCCCGACGATGCGGCCACGACGCCCAGGCGTCCACACGTAGGCGTATGCGGCGTCGATCGTCCACGCCTTGCCGAGTGGGATGCCGAGGCCGGCGGTGTAGTTCATGCGGTCCTGATCGGGAAGGATCGGCGTTACGGTCTGGTCAGGCGCTGCCGCCGCGACCCCCGCGAACCCCACGCGCCACTGCCAGCTGTTGGCGCCGGTGTACTGCGCGCCCATTCGGATGGCGGACGAGTTGTTGTAGTCCTCGACCTGGGTGGTATTGAGCGCCGGGTTGGCGAACTGCACGTCGAGCGAGTGGAACCGCTTCCAACCCACCCAGTAGTAGTCGGCACTCAGGAGCCAGCGGTCGAACCCGTCGTAGCCCACGCCGACCTCGGCCTGGTCGGGGTGCGCGATCTCTGTGGCGCCGCTTTGCGCCACGAGGGCGCCGGAAGTGAACTGGCTGGCCACCAGCGCGTCGACCGGCGTTCCGGCGGGCGCACCCAGCGGGTTGCCGTTGGACAGGGTGAGGCCCGTGGGAACCTGCTGGAAGGTGGCCTTGCCGTTGCTGTAGTTGAAGTTCAGCGACGACAGATAGCGAGCGCCCATGGTCCAGTGCTTGGCGATCTTTCCGTACACGCCGAGCGCGAACCCGTAGGACATGGCGCTTCCCTTGAGCGTGCCGCGTGCGAACTCGGTGCCCTGCGCAATGCCCAGCATGCCAAAGGTGATGGGGCCGGTTGGTCCAGCGCTCGCGGTCTGCTGGGATAGATCCGCGCTCTGGATGAGTTCGACCGTGGAGTGCCCGATCACCGGGCCGCCGCCGATCATCCAGTTGTCGTTGATCTTCCACGCGATGTTGGGCTGGAAATAGATGGTCTGGATGGCCGCTTTATCGGCCACGAACCGGCCCGGAAAGTTGCCCGGCCACTCCGACGTGAGGCCATACGGCACGTACACGCCGAATCCCCACGCCAGGTTGTCGCTCTGCTTGTGATTGAAGTAGACGTTCGGGACGTAGGCCGTGGGGATGTCCGTCTGCCAGCGCCCGAGCAGGCTGTCCCGCGTGAACGTGCCCTTGACGGCGATCGAGGTGGCGCCGAGCACGAGCGAGTTGCCGGAAAGCGCGGCCGCGAACGCGGGATTCGAGAATATGGTGGACGCATCCTGGCACGGAGAGCCGGTGACGGCGTAGCCGCGTCCGATGCCGCAGCTGTTCATCTCGTTCAGTCCGAACCCCTGAGCGAATGCCGTCGCGGGTAGCGCGAGGACGGCCAGTGCCAGGCCGTATCGCGAAAAACGGTGAAGACTCATCTCCATCCTCCTGTGAGTCCCGGCCGTGCACGGTGCGCGGTCGGATCTGGGGGGACTACCTGCTGGGAAACGTCACCGTCGTGTTCCGCGCAACCCGCTGCCGCGTCACGAACGAAGACGGACACGCACGAGCGCCTCTTACATAGGAACAAAAGTGTACACTCTTCTCTCCCGTCCGGCAGGGGGGAATTTTCCCGAATTCCTATTGGGACACTCCCATTCCCAGTGTCTGGCATGCGGGGGGGAGGGGTGCGACCGGCTACGGCGTGTACCGAACGGTGGAAAACAGGGTTGTCCGGGCGGCGAAGGGGGCGTCGAGCGATCGCGCCACTCCCAGCCGGATGTCGAAGCCCGGCAGATAGGCCTGGGACAGGCGGCCCATGGCCATCCGCGCCTCAATGCCAAACGCGCGGTGCCACGTCGAGAAGCGCGTGCCGGAGCTCACGCTCACTCCCTCGTAGAACGGCGTGAAGAAACCGAATGGAAGCGCGGCCCGATAGGCGAGAAGGGAACTTTGTGTGCCCGGTTGGCTCGGGCGCGCGGCGCCCGTGGGCAGGGCCGGCATGGCGAAGCGCGCCGCGGTGAGGCTCGAGTCCACGAGCGGCGACGCGAACCCTCCCGCCGCGAACCGCTCGGAGGCCAGCGTGCTTCCCGACATCCGCCCGTACGTCACGTGCGCCGAGAACGGCACCGGGCCCACGCCGGACGATCCGATCCACGCGCCGACGATGGCTCGCGCCACGTCGTCGAGGCCGGCGCGTCCGCCGTCCACGTGCACCGCCAACCGTTCGGCCGTGTTGCGCGTGCCGCTCGACTGTCGCAGGGTGCCGTCCCACTCGGCGAACGCCACGGTTCGTGTGAGCGGCCAGGCGGCTTCGGCCAGGGACAGGCGTTCCGCGCCGGCGCCGGCGCGAGCGCGCCACCCCCACAGATCGCCCCGCGTCTGGAACGTGGCGGCCAACGCCGCGCCGCGCCGCGAACCATCGAGCGCGGTGCCGAGCGCCTCGTCGATCGGGCCGCGCGATACCGTCTGCGCGGCCCAGTGCGCGTTCAACTCCAGGGCCACGCGCTCGCCGCGCCACGCCAGGGCAACCGCGGCGCCGTGCCATTGCGCGTCGGTGCCGACCGCCGCGGTGAGCAATCCGGTCAGGCGTCCGATCACGTCGGTGTTCACGGCACTCACGCTGAGCGCCGTGCCGTCGGCGCCCACGGTCTCTCCCGGGAGGTAGCGCGTGTGCCGTGGACCGAGGCCGTACGGCGTGGGGCCCACCACCGAATTCGTGGGCATCGGGTTCCGCGCCTGTGGCAGTGGCGGCGACGCGGCGCCGAAGCGACCGAGGATGTCGGGCGCGGTGCCTGCGGTCGTGTCGCGCGGCAGGCGGCGCAGATCATAGCCGCCGGCGTGCAGGCTCAGGAACCACACCGATCCGTCCGCGGGATCCACCGCCGGCGCGACGGCGGCGCCGGTGACGCGGGTGAGCGTTCGCTCGGCGCGCGTGGCGAAGTCAAACTCCGCGAGGTTGATCATGCCGCCGCGATCGGACGCGTACACCAGCGCGTGGCTCGAAGGCGTGAAGGTGGCATCGTAGCGGTTGGCGTCGTCGGCCAGGGGAAGGGCGGACGGCCGGCGGCCGTCGCTGTCGGAAATGAGCAATTCCCAATGTCCGTTGGCCGACGCGCTCACCACGAACCGCGTGCCGTCGGGCGAGAATCGGGGCCGGAAGTACGAGCGCTCCGGCGTGCCGGCCAGCAGCGTCGTCACGCGACCGGATTCGAGATCCACGCGCACCACGTCGCAGCTTCCGGCAGCGCACCGCGTGGCCACGGCCATGCGACCGTCGGGTGAGGGATCGGCGTCCTGGATGGCCGCGTCGTAGGTCACGCGGCGGAGGCCGCCGCGCGCGCTATCCCATATGTAGAGATCGGGGCGCATCGTACCGTTGGCCTGCGCGGTGAGGTGGCTCACGAGCACGCGGCGCCCGTCGGGGAGAAACCGGGGCTGGACGAATCCGCGGCCATCCACGGCGCGCAGCGTCGCGATCGGCGATCGCGGCGCCGGATAGAACCGCCTGGCCGCCACATCTTCGGGGTCGCGCGCCAGCATCTCGCGCTGCCGGCGCTCGGCGGCGGTATCGGGCGGCGGCGCCTTGGTGGACCAGACCACGGTCCGCGGCGGGCCGGCGGCGGAGCGGAGCACGATGGCCACGCGTTGGCCGTCGGGCGACAGCGCGGGGTCGCCGGTGGCCCAATCGAGATGCTGCACCATGTGGCCGGCCACCACGCCCTGCGCCGCCACGGCGCGCTCGGCGTCGGTGGCCTGCGCGGTGAGCTGTGCGGCAAAGCGGCCGTACAGCGCGCGCGGCGAATCGCCGAACACGCCGGCAAAGGCGTCGTCGAACGGCCGCTCCACGCGCGCCGTGGCGCGGCGCCACACGTGCACAAGGCTGGAGTCGCCCTGCTGCTGCGCCAGCCATTCGAGGAATGCCGAGCCGGCGAGGTAGGCGAAGTCCTGGCCTTCGAACGCGCCCCAGTCGCTCAGCTGCGCGTACGTGGGGAGCCGCCCTTCGAGCGCCCACTGCCTGAGGACGGCGGCCCGCCACGCGCCGTTGGGCCGGCCGCTGCCGGTGACCTGTCCTTCCACGTAGGTGGCGTAGCCCTCGATGGCCCAGCGTGGGAGCTTGCGCACCAGCGGGCCGACGTTGGCGGGCAGGAGCGCCCAGGCGAGGCGGTCCAGCGGATTGCGCGACGGGCGCGCGAGGTGCGCCATGTGCGCGAACTCGTGTACGGACAGCATCTCCCCCCACGTGCGGACGTTGCCGATGGCCTGGCGCGGGGTGGGGGGCACGGGCCAGAAGGTGATGACCGGCGAATCGATGAACGGGAGGGTGTAGCCGTTGGGCAGGTTGTACGGGTCGTCGATGACGATGTCCACGCGGTGGGTGGGTGTGAACCCGACGAGGCGAGACACGGCCGAGTCGACCCCTTCCATGTGCTCGGCCGCGTCGAGCGCCCAGCGCTCGAACTGCACCGGGTAGTGGAAGCGGAAGTGAGGGGTCTGGAGCGTGCGCCAGTCGAGGTAGGCGCGCGCGGGGTCCTGGCTCGAGGCGGGCGGCGCGGCGCCCAGCAGGAGGAGCGCGGCCAGGAGCAGCGGGAGCGGAATACGCGAGAGGGGCGAGGCTCTTCGCCTCACCCCTCGAGTGGTAGTGCGTGGGCCGTGGGTCACCGCACGGCGATCAGCCTTCGCCCCCGGCGCCCGGCTTCTTGCCCTGCATGATCTCGATCAGCCACGTGGCCGGGATGACGAACAGCGGCTGCAGGAACATCGGCAGCAGCGTGTTGATCCACACGAGCGCGATGTAGAACGCGCAGAGCGCGATGCCGACCCACAGTGTGGCGAGAGGACCCTGGGTGTTCAACGGACGCTCCTGAGTTCGAAAGATCGTGTGCCAAGATATCATCGAACGCGGCGATGTACCAGAGGGCGCTGGCCGCGCGGAGTGGGCGCGCTAGCTTTGGGGCGTGCGGGAATCCCGGCTGGTGCGACAGGTGGTGGGCGAGGTCCGGCGCGCGCTCGCTTCGGTGGACGGGCCGTTGGTTCTTGCCGTGTCGGGGGGCGGAGATTCGATGGCGCTCCTGGAGGCGGCGGCGCATGCGGCCCGCGGGCGGATCGCGGTGGTGGCCACGTATGACCACGGCACCGGGGCGGCGGCGCGGCGCGCGGTGCGCGTGGTGCGCGCGGCGTGCGCGCGGCTGTCGCTGCCCATGGTCTGCGGCGGCGGCACGGATCTGCCGCGCACCGAAGCCGCGTGGCGTGCGGCGCGTTGGAAATTCCTGCGCGGCGTGGCCGAAGCGCACGGGGCCCGCATCGCCACCGCGCACACGCGGGACGACCACGTGGAGACCGTGCTCATGCGGGCGTTGCGCGGGAGCGGCGCCCGCGGATTGGCGGGTCTCCATGCCGAAAGCGCAGTGGTCCGGCCGTTTCTGTCACTGGATCGCGGCACGGTCCGTGCGTTTGTCGAACAGGTGGGCGTGCCGTTCGTGGACGATCCGGCCAACGATTCGCGGCGCTATCTGCGCAATCGGGTGCGCCTCGATCTGCTGCCGGCCATGCGGCGGGCGCATCCGGGAATCGACGACGAGTTGCTGGATGTCTCGCGCGGGGCGGCGGCGGTGCGGCGGAAGTTGGAGGCGCGCGCGCGGCAGTTGTCGGTGGTGACGACGGACGGGGGGTTGGACGTTGCGGCCTCCAAGCTGGCCGGGTATTCTCGGGAATCCCTGGCGGCGGCGTGGCCGGCGATGGCGGCGCGGGTGGGGCTGACGCTGGACCGAAGGGGAACCGAAAGAGTCGTCGCGTTTACTATTAATGGTAGGGTTGGGCGCCGGGTGCAGGTTTCGGGCGGCTGGGAACTCCATGCCGGGCGCGAGCGGTTTGAGTTGCGGCGGACGGGTGGCGATGGACTGGCGGAGTTGGCGTTGCGGGGCGTGGGCCGCTGGGGCAGGTGGCGATTCGATGCCGGCCCGGATCGACCGGACGACCCGTGGACGGCCACCCTTCCGGCCGATGGAGAGTTGGTGGTCCGGCGCTGGCGGCCGGGCGACCGGATGATCGCGGCGGGCGCGACGCAGGCCCGGCGCGTGAAGCGGTTCCTGAGCGACGCCCGCATCTCGGGGGCCCGGCGGGTGCTGTGGCCGGTGGTGGTGTTGGACGGCACGGTGGTGTGGATTCCCGGAGTGCGCCGCGGCGATGCGGCAACCGCCCGGCCCGGGAGGCCGGAAGTGTCCTATGAGTGTGAGTTCGACGACCGCGGCTGATCCGCGCCTGATGGGTCGATCCGTCAAGCGCATCGTCTTCACCGAAGCGCAGATAGCGCAGCGCGTGCACGAGTTGGGCGAGGAGATCACCGCCGCGTATCCGGACGGCGAGCTGCTCGTGCTCGGGCTGCTGAAGGGGAGTTTTATATTTCTCAGTGATCTCGTCCGGCAGGTTCGGCGATCGCTGCAAGTGGATTTCCTCGTGGCGTCGAGTTACGGGGACGGGACCTCCTCGAGTGGGGCGGTGCGCTTGCTGTACGATCCCGAGACGACGCTGGAAGGGAAGCACATCCTGCTGGTGGAGGACATCGTGGACACGGGTCGGACGCTGAATCGTCTGCTGGAGTTGTTGAAGGGGCGGAATCCGCGGTCGCTCGAGATCTGCGCGTTGCTCCACAAGCACATCGCCGAAGAGCTGCATCACCCCACGCGGTTCGTCGGGTTCGACGCGCCGAACGAGTTCCTGGTGGGGTATGGTCTGGATCACGCAGAAAACTTTCGGCACATCCCGTACATCGCGAGCCTGCAGTAAATGCCAGCATCGACCCCTCCGAAACAACCGAAAGACGGCGCCAACTGGGGCCGCCTGTCCAAGACGATCTCGTTCTGGATCCTGATCATCCTCATTCCCGTGGCGCTGCTGCAGCTCTCGGGCGGGCGGAGCGATCAGGTGCCGGAGATCTCGTACACGCAATACAACAACGAGCTCGCGCGCGACAACATCAAGGACATCACGATCACGGCCGGCAAGACGGGCACGGGTGATTTCAATCAGCCGGTGAGCGTGGCGGGGCAGGACGTGAAGAAGTTCACGGTGCGCTACCCGGTGGAGAACTCCGAGGCCGAGGTGGCGAAGCTCAACGCCAAGAACGTGGACATCAAGGCGGAGGACGCGCGGCCGTCGATCCTGTCGATGGTGATGACGTTCCTGCCGTGGCTGCTGTTCCTGGGCATCTACATCTTCTTCTTCCGCCAGATGCAGCAGGGCGGGGCCAAGGCGTTCTCGTTCGGCAAGTCCAAAGCCAAGTTGCTCACGGGCGACACGCCGATGGTGACGTTCGCCGACGTGGCCGGCGCCGACGAGGCCAAGGAGGAGTTGGAGGAGATCATCGAGTTCCTGCGCGATCCGCAGAAGTTCACCAAGCTGGGTGGACGGCTGCCCAAGGGCGCGTTGCTCGTGGGGCCGCCGGGCACCGGCAAGACGCTGCTGGCGCGGGCCGTGGCCGGTGAGGCGAACCGTCCCTTCTTCTCGATGTCGGGCTCCGACTTCGTGGAGATGTTCGTGGGCGTGGGCGCGAGCCGCGTGCGCGATCTGTTCGAGCAGGGCAAGGCGACCGCGCCGTGCATCATCTTCATCGACGAGATCGACGCCGTGGGCCGGCACCGCGGCGCCGGGCTGGGCGGCGGGCACGACGAGCGGGAGCAGACGCTCAACCAGCTGCTGGTGGAGATGGACGGCTTCGAGTCGAACGACGGGGTGATCCTGATCGCGGCCACCAACCGGCCCGACGTGCTCGACCCGGCGCTGCTGCGTCCGGGCCGGTTCGATCGGCAGATCGTGGTGGACGCGCCGGACCTCAGGGGGCGCGAAGGCATTCTCAAGGTGCACCTGCGCAACAAGCCGATCGCGCCCGACGTGAACGTGACGACGCTGGCCCGCGGCACGCCGGGGATGGCGGGCGCCGACCTGGCCAACCTCGTGAACGAATCGGCGCTGCTCGCGGTGCGCCGCGGGCACGACAAGATCTTCATGACCGACCTCGAGGAAGCGAAGGACAAGGTCATGCTGGGCGCCGAGCGCAAGAGCATGGTGATGAAGGAGGACGAACGCCGTCTCACCGCGTACCACGAGGCGGGGCACGCCATCTGCGGCATCAAGACGCCGGGCAACGATCCGCTGCACAAGGTGACGATCGTGCCGCGCGGGCGCGCGCTGGGCCTCGCGTTCACGCTGCCCGAGGACGATCGCGTGTCGATCACCCGCCTGCAGATCGAGGCGGGGTTGGTGATGGCGTTCGGCGGACGGGCGGCGGAAGAGATCGTCTTCGGCCACGACCGCGTGACGACGGGCGCGGCGAGCGACATCCAGAAGGCGACGTCGATCTCCCGCCGCTACGTC
Organism: Gemmatimonadaceae bacterium; assembly: GCA_035533755.1. Classification (NCBI taxonomy): domain Bacteria; kingdom Pseudomonadati; phylum Gemmatimonadota; class Gemmatimonadia; order Gemmatimonadales; family Gemmatimonadaceae; species Gemmatimonadaceae bacterium. The sequence goes on along the minus strand of DATLTC010000089.1, from coordinate 97,577 downwards.
ACCCAGTGGGGATTGTCCGACGCGATCGGCCCGATCCTCGTGGGCGACAACGAGCACGATCTGTTCCTCGGTCGCGAGATCCAGCATCGGCGCGAGGTGTCCGAGCAGACGGCGCAGTTGGTGGACGCCGAGGTGAAGCGGGTGATCAACCGCGCGTTCGAGCGGGCCAAGGCGACGCTGCACGAAAACGTCGAGCTGCTGCACCTGGTGGCGGCGGCGCTGCTCGAGCGCGAGACGCTGACGCGCGACGACATCGCCGTGCTGATGCGCGGCGAGACGCTGCCGCCGCTGACGCCGCCGCCGTCGTTGGTGGTGGCGCCGCCGATGGCCGCTCCGATCGCGGCCGAGCCGCGCGCGGTGAACCCGCCGCTGTTGGGGGGGCCGGAGCCGTCGCCGGCGTGACGGCGGCCCCTCCTCGACGGCCGGTGACGGACGGGCGCGTATGGATGGTGCGCGGTGGCGCGCTCCGGCTGGACCGGCCCCGGATCCTGGGAATTCTCAACGTTACCCCCGACAGCTTCAGCGACGGGGGTGACTTTTTTTCCGTGGATGCCGCGGTGGCGCGCGCCGAGCAGATGGCGGCCGAGGGGGCCGACGTGATCGACGTGGGGGGCGAGAGCACGCGACCCCAGGGCGCCGAACCGGTGGACGCGGCGGAGGAGATGCGCCGGGTGCTGCCCGTGATCCGCGAGATCGCGCGGCGGATGCCGGCCACGCTGATCTCGGTGGATACGACCAAGGCGGTGGTGGCCGCGGCCGCGCTCGTCGAAGGCGCGCACGTGGTGAACGACGTGTCGGGGGGCCGGCTCGACGAGCGGCTGCCCGCGGTGTGCGCGCAGCACGGAGCGGGGCTGGTGGTGATGCATTCGCGGGGGACGGTGCGCGACATGGCCACCTACGTGCACGCCGACTACGACGACGTGGTGGGCGAGGTGGCGGCAGAGTTGGGCGCCCGAGTGGAGGAAGCGCGCGCGGCGGGCGTGCGCGCCGAGGCGATCGTGGTCGATCCCGGGATCGGATTCTCCAAACGCCCCGCGCACTCGCTGGCGGTGCTGGCCGGCCTCCCGCGCCTCGGCGCGCTGGGCCGTCCGATCCTGATCGGCGTTTCCCGCAAGCGATTCATCGGCGAGATCACGGGCGTCGCGGCGCCGGCGGAGCGGGTGGCCGGCACGATCGGCGCCAACGTCGCGGCGCTGATGCGCGGCGCGAGCCTGTTCCGAGTGCACGACGTGCTCGCCAACCGGCAGGCGCTCGACGCGGCATGGGCCGTGCTCGTGGCGGGCGACGGCGCGGGAGCGGACCCGTACCCCATGGCACGCGAGAGGGTATGACCGTTCTGGAGACGTTCCGGTTGATGCACCCCGGATGGCGCGATGCGATCGAGATCGTGATCGTGGCGATCGTGATGTACCGCGTGCTGCTGCTGTTCCAGCGCACGCGCGGCATCCAGATCCTGTTCGGCGTGCTGCTGTTGCTGGCGGCCTATGCGGTGGCCTGGCTGTTCAAGCTCGGGATGATCGTCGAGCTGTTGCGACTGCTGTTCTCCTACGGCGTGTTCGCGTTGCTCGTGATCTTCCAGCCGGAGTTGCGCGCGGCGCTGGCGCATCTGGGGCGCACGCCGATGGCCCGCTTCCTGCCGCGGATCGATGCCGGCGAGGTGGCTGACGTGATCGCCGAGGCAGTGGAGCGCCTGAGCCAGGCCCGCCTGGGCGCGATCATCGTCATGGAGCGGAAGGTGCCGCTGGACGACTACATCGAAACCGGGTCGGCGATGAAGGCCAGGGTGTCGGCCGATCTGCTGGTCACGATCTTCACGCCGCATTCGCCGCTCCATGACGGCGCGGTGATCGTGCGCCGCAACACGATTGTCGGCGCGGCGTGCATCCTGCCGCTCACGCAGCATGCGATGCGCGACCGCGCCCTGGGCACTCGGCACCGGGCCGCGCTTGGAATTGCCGAGGAAACCGACGCCGTGGTGATCGTGGTGTCGGAGGAGACGGCGCAGATCGCCGTGGCGGCGCAGGGCCGCCTGTGGCGCGACGTGACGCCGGGGTACGTGCGGGACCGCCTGGCCGGCGTGGCCACCGAGGACGGGTTCGAGGTGCCGCTGTCCGCGGCGTCCCTCTGAGCGCGCGCCGCGCGGCCGCGTTCAGCGCGGGCGTGATGCTCGTGGTGTACGCCGCCACGCTGGCCCCAGGCGTCACGTTCTGGGACGCCGGCGAATTCATCGCCGCCGCGCACTCGCTGGGTATTCCGCACCCGCCCGGCACCCCGTTGTTCGTGCTCCTGCTCAACGTCTGGGCGCGGCTGTTCGGCACGGTGCTGCCGTACGCGGTGGCCACGAATCTGTTCTCGGCGGCATGCGCCGCGGCGGCGGCGGGCACGGCGGCCTGGCTGCTGGCGTCGCGCCGCGGGATGGGCATGGCGGCCGTGGCGGGCGCGGTGTGCGCGGCCGCGATGTCCACGGTGTGGATGAACGCCACCGAGACCGAGGTATACTCGGCGTCCCTCCTGCTGGCCATGCTGACGCTGGCCGCCGCCGAGCGCTCGTCGCGCGACGATGGGTATCGGTGGCTGGCGCTCACCGCGTATCTCGTGGCGCTGTCGGTGCCGCTGCATCTGAGCGCGCTGGTGGCCACGCCGGCGGCGATCGTGCTCGCGGCGCAACGCGCCGAAGGGATCGACATCGAGCGCGCGGCGATGCTGGGCGGCGTGTGGTTGCTCACGATCGGGGCCGGCCGCGTGAGCCTGCCGCTGGCGGCCATCGGCGTGGTCGCCGTCATCGCGGCGGCGGTGGCGCTCGGGGTGCGACGTGGGGCGCGCCGGGCGGGGGGCGCGGCGGCGGCGCTGCTCGGCGTGAGCGTGGTGGCGCTGTCCGCCGTGCTGTTCCTGTTGATCCGCGCGCGCTTCGATCCGTTCATCAATCAGGGCGATCCGTCCACGTGGGCGGCGCTGTCCGACGCGGTGGCCCGCCGCCAGTACGACGTGGCGCCTCTGTGGCCGCGACAGGCGCCGGCGTGGATCCAACTGGCGAACGTGGGACAGTACGCCGATTGGCAGGTGGCGCTGGGGCTCGGCGCCACCGTGCTGCCGAGCGTGGGCCGGAGCATCGCGACGGTGACGTTCCTTGCGCTGGGCGTGTACGGCGCGGCGCGGCATCGCGAGAACGATCGGCGCACCTGGCGCGCGCTGCTCGTGCTGCTGGCGTGCGGATCGCTGGGCGTGGCGGCCTACCTGAACCTCAAGGCCGGGCCGTCGATCGGGGCCGGCGTGTTGCCCGACTCGGCGCCGCACGAGGCACGCGAACGCGACTACTTCTTCGCGCTCGCCTTCTGGACGTGGGGATTGTGGGCCGGGTACGGCGCGGTGGCGCTGGCTCGGCGGCTGCGCGGGCGCGAGTGGATGGGGTTGGCGTTCGCGGGGCTGCCGATCGCGCTCAACTGGAGCGCGGTGTCGCGGCGCCACCAGCCCGAAGCGACGCTGCCCACGCGGTGGGCCGCGTCGCTGCTCGAGGCGACGCCGCGAAACGGCGTCCTGTTCGCGGCCGGCGACAACGACACGTATCCGGTGTGGTACGCGCAGGAGGTGCTGGGCGTGCGTCGCGACGTGCGCGTCGTGACGCTGCCGTTGATCCCCGCTGGGTGGTACCGCGCCGAGCTGGTGCGCCGGGGCGGGCTGATTCCGGCGGCGATGGTGGACGCGTGGGATGACGACCCCGCGCTGGTGGGAGCGGAGGTGGCGCGGCGGGCGCTGGCGGGCGGCCGCCCCGTGGCGGCGTCGGTGTATGTGGACCGTCCGGACCGCGAGGCCATCGGGCGAGCGTGGACGGACAACGGCATCACGTTCGTGCTCGATTCGAACGCCGGGGCCACGTCGCCGTTGGCGGGATTGGATACGGCCATGGCCGCCAAGCTGGTGACACGACTCGGTCCGATGGGCGCCGCCGTGCGGCCGTCTATCGACGGGGTGGACGATCTGTTCCAGTCGCTGCTGGGGTGTCCGTCGTATGTGCTGGAACGGGCCAGGGGGAAGGTGGCCGCGGCTCTTGATTCAACGTGTAACCTCCGGTAAGTTATTGTGTTATGCCATTTTCGGACCTTCCGGAACGGGTGGCCGAAGTGCGCGAGCGGATCGCGGCTGCGGTGCGGCGGGGAGGACACGGTCAGGCGGTGACGCTGATCGCGGTCACCAAGACGCACGGACCGGACGCGGTGGCGGCGGCGGTGGCGGCCGGCGTGCCGGACGTAGGGGAAAACCGCGTGCAGGAAGCGCTGCCCAAGATGGATGCGGTGTCGGTGGCGGCGCGCTGGCACCTGATCGGTCATCTGCAGCGGAACAAGGTGAAGGCGCTGCCGCGATTCGTGCTCACGCATTCGCTGGACCGGGCCTCGCTGGCCGACGCGGTGGATGCCTATGGGCGGTCGTCGGGGCTGGTGTTCGACGTGCTGGTGCAGGTGAACGTGGTGGGTGAGGCGTCGAAGGGCGGGTACCTGCCGGAGGCGTTGCCGACGGAGGCCGAGCGTTTGCGGGGGATGGCGGGACTGCGCGTGCGAGGTGTGATGACGATGGCGCCGCTGGACGCCGACGAGGCGCTGCTGCGCCGGGTGTTCGCGGGGGCACGTGGGGCGCGCGAGGTGCTGCGCGCGGCGGGGCACGACGCCACGGGCCTGTCGATGGGCATGTCGAACGATTTCGAGATCGCGGTGGAGGAGGGCGCCACCTGCGTTCGTCTAGGGACGATCCTCTTCGGAGCGAGGGCCGCATGATCGATGAAACGTTTCATCTCACGCCACTCGACGTACGGCGGTACGACTTCGGGAAGGCGCTGCGCGGGTACGATCCCGAGCGCGTGGATCAGTTCCGGGAGCAGGTCGCGGAGGAGTTGGAGCGGTTGATGCGCGTGAATCAGGAGCTCGAGGCCAAGGCCAAGGGCTTCCACGAGCAGCTGCGCGCGTTCCGCGAACGCGACAAGGCGCTGAACGACGCGCTGGTCTCGGCGCAGCAGCTGCGCTCCGAGATCGGCGAGCAGGCCGAGCGCGAGGGGCAGCTGATCATTCGCGAGGCGCGGGCGGAGGGCGAACGGCTGCTCGATCAGGCGCGGGCCGACGCGCGGGGCCTGGAGCAGGAGCTGCTGGCTCTGGAACGGGCCCGCCGCACGTTCGTGACGCAGTTCCGGGTGCTCATCGAGCGGCAGTTGGCGGAGCTGACGGCGGCCGACAGCATGGCGACGTCCGACGCGCCGGCCGGCGCCGGAGAGGACGTCTGACGAACGCCGCGATGATGACCACGATGACGACGCACGCAGCACCGGACACCGCAGCGACGATGGAGGCGCCGATCGACGCGGCGGCCGAGGTCGTGCGGGCGCGGTTTCCGCGCCGTCCGGATGCGGCGATCATCCTCGGGACCGGGCTGGGGCGCCTGGCCGAGGAGATGGCCATCGAGGCGGCGATTCCATACGGCGAGATTCCGGGGTTTCCGGTGGCGACGGTGGAGGCGCACGCCGGGCGTCTGCTGTGCGGCACGCTGGCGGGCAAGACGGTGCTGATGATGCAGGGGCGATTCCACCGGTACGAGGGCTACACACTGCGGCAGGTGACGTTTCCGGTGCGCGTGCTGCACGCGCTCGGGGCGCCGGTGCTGGTGGTGTCGAACGCGTGCGGGGGGATGAACCCGGCGTGGAAGGCGGGGGACGTGATGCTGATCGTCGACCACATCAATCTTCTGGGCGACAATCCGCTGATCGGCGCCAACGACGATCGGCGGGGGCCGCGGTTTCCGGACATGTCGGCGCCCTACGATGCGGGGCTCGCGGCTCTGGCGCGCGAGGCGGCGCGCGCCGAGGGGGTGGTGTTGCGCGAAGGCGTGTACGTGGCGGTGGCGGGGCCGAACCTGGAGACGCGCGCCGAGTACCGCATGTTGCGCGGGATGGGCGCCGACGTGGTGGGGATGTCCACGGTGCCGGAAGTGATCGTGGCCGTGCACGAGGGGATGCGGGTGCTGGGCTTCTCGATCATCACCGACGAGTGCGTTCCCGAAACGCTCACGCCCACGAGCCTGGCCGAGGTGATCGCGGTGGCGGGGCGGGCCGAGCCGACGCTGGGCCGTCTGGTGCACGGCGTGCTGGAGCGGATGTGACGGCGGCTCCCGACGCGACGCGGTTCGCGATGCTGCCCGCCGAGCGATCGGCGGACGACCTGGAGCGCGACGTGCTGGCGCGCTGGGAGGCGGAGGGGCTGTTCGCGCGGACGCTCGTGGAGAGCGAGGGCCGGCCGTCATACGTATTCTTTGAAGGTCCGCCCACGGCCAACGGCAAGCCGGGCATCCACCACGTGTTCTCGCGGACGATCAAGGACCTGTTCTGCCGCCATCGGGCGATGAAGGGGTTCCGCGTGCTGCGCAAGGCGGGGTGGGACACGCACGGGCTGCCGGTGGAGATCGAGGTGGAGAAGCGGCTGGGGATCAGCGGCAAGCAGCAGATCGAAGCGCTGGGGGTGGCCGAGTTCAACCAGTTGTGCCGCGACAGCGTGTTCACCTATCGCGGCGATTGGGAGAAGCTGAGCGCGCGGATCGGCTACTGGTTGGACTACGAGCACCCGTACGTGACGTACAGCAACGAGTACGTGGAGAGCGTGTGGTGGGCGCTCAAGACGCTGCACGGCCAGGGCTACCTGTACCGCGGGCACAAGATCCTGCCGTACTGTCCGCGCTGCGGCACGGCGCTGTCGAGCCATGAGGTGGCGCAGGGTTACGAGGATGTGGAAGATCCGAGCGTGTACGTGGCGCTCGATCTCGTGGACGCGGAGGGCGCGCCGGACGGGCGCGGGCGTCGCATCCTGGTCTGGACAACGACGCCGTGGACGCTGGTGTCGAACACGGCGCTCGCCGTGCACCCGACGCTGGGCTACGTGGAGCTGGCGCGCAAGGACGGGAAGGACGCGCGCACCGTCATCCTCGCCGAATCGCGCGTGAAGCCGGTGCTGGGCGAGGACTTCGCGACGCGGTGGGATCTGGTGCGCCTGTTGTCCGGCGCGGAGCTGGTGGGCATGCGCTACCGCCGCCCGCTCGACTGGCTGCCATATCCGCCGGGCGCGCACGAGATCATCGTGGGCGAGGAGTTCGTCTCGGCCGACGACGGCACGGGGGTGGTGCACCTGGCGCCGGCGTTCGGGGCCGACGACTACGCGGCCGGGAAGCGGCACCAGTTGGCGTTCCTGCAACCGGTGAACGCGCAGGGCCAATTCCCGGCCGACCTGCCGGTGGCGGGGGGCGCGTTCGTGAAGGACGCCGATCCGCTGCTGATCGAGGAGTTGAAGCGGCGCGGCGTGCTCTGGAAGGCGGGAAAGATCACGCACGCGTATCCGCACTGCTGGCGCTGCGGCACGCCGCTCCTGTACTACGCGCGCACGTCGTGGTTCGTGAAGACCACGGCGTATCGCGATCAGATGCTGGCGCGGAACGCGCGGGTGGATTGGCATCCGCCCGAAGTGGGCGAGGGGCGGTTCGGCGAGTGGCTCAAGAACAACATCGACTGGGCGATCTCGCGCGACCGGTACTGGGGCACGCCGTTGCCGGTGTGGGTGTGCGACGCGAACCACGCCCATCTCGACGTGATCGGCAGCTTTGCCGATCTCGCGGAGCGCCGCGGGGCGCCGTTGCCGGCGGACTTCGATCCGCACAAGCCGGGCGTGGACCGCTACGAATGGGCGTGCCGGCACGCCGGGTGCGGGGGCACGATGCGCCGCACGCCGGAGGTGATCGACACCTGGTTCGATTCGGGCGCGATGTCGTTCGCGCAGTGGGGCTATCCGCACGTGGCGGGGAGCCGGGAGCGGCTGGAGCGGCAGTATCCGGCGGACTTCATCGCCGAGGGCGTGGACCAGACGCGCGGGTGGTTCTACTCGCTGCTGGCGATCGCCACCGGGCTGGGCGACGCCCTGCCGCGCAACGAGGGCACGGGCACGCGCGAGCCGGGCGCGGGGGCGGCGCCGTACGGGCACGTGGTGGTGAACGATCTCATCCTCGACGCCGACGGCCAGAAGATGTCCAAGAGCCGCGGCAACGTGGTGGATCCGTGGAGCGTGATCGCCGCCTACGGCGCGGACGCCGTGCGGCTGTTCCTCGTCGCGTCGGCCGACGTGTCGGTGCCGCGCAAGTTCGACGAGCGGGCGATCCGCGAGCAGGCCGTGCGGTTCCTGCTCACGCTCAAGAACGTGTACAGCGGGATGTTCGCGCAGTACGCCAACTACGGGTGGGCGCCCTCGGACCGCGATCCGGCGCCCGCCGACCGTCCGGCGATGGACCGATGGATGCTGTCGCGGCTGGCCGGCGTGGAGTCGGAGGTGGACGGGGCGCTCGAGCGATACGACGCGACGGCGGCGGCGCGGGCGCTCATCCGGTTCGTGGACGACGACATGGCCAACTGGTACGTGCGGCTGAGCCGGTCGCGCTTCTACGAGGTGGACGGCGAGGACAACCGCGCGGCGTTCGCGACCCTGCACGAGGTGCTGGTCACGACCTGCCGGCTGCTGGCGCCGCTGGCGCCGTTCCTGAGCGACTGGATGCACCGCGCGCTCACCGGGGGGTCGGTGCACCTGGCGCCGTTCGTGCGCGAGCGGCCGGCGGACCGCGACCCGGCGTTGGAGCGGGCGATGGCGGGGGTGCGGATGCTGGCCAAGCTGGGGCGCGCGGCGCGGGAGGCGGCGGGGGTGAAGGTGCGGCAACCGCTGTCGCGTCTGGTGTGCGTGGCGCCCGACGCCGACGAGGCCGAGTTGGCGCCGCTGGTGCCGCTGCTGGCCACGGAGTTGAACGTGAAGCGCGTGGAGTTCGCGCGGACCGGCGACGCGCTGGTCACGCTGGAAGCGAAACCAAACTTCCGCACGCTTGGTAAGAAGTTCGGCAAGCAGACGCCGCTGGCGGCGCAGGCGATCGGGGCGTTCACGCCGGAGGAGTTACGGGCGTTCGTGCACGGCGCGCCGCTGGCGGTGACGGCGGGCGGCGAGTCGCACCAGCTGGACGCCGACGACGTCACGATCGTGCGGCGGGCGTCGGGGGAGCTGGTGGTGGAGGAGGAGGCGGGATTCTTCGCGGCGCTGGATCCGGTGGTGACGCCGGAGTTGCGGCGCGAAGGGCTGGCCCGCGAGCTGGTGAGCCGGGTGCAACGTGGGCGCAAGGAGACGGGGCTTGCGGTGAGCGACCGAATCGTGCTGTATGTCGGCGGCGACGCCGACGTACGGGCGGCCGTGGAGACGCACGGGGCGTGGATCGCGGGCGAGGTGCTGGCCACGCGCGTGGTATGGCGCGAGGACGGCGAGGCAGGGGACCAGGCGACGATGCCGACCGTGGAAGTTGACGGAATCGCGGCACGGATCGCCATAACCAAGGCGGAGTAGCATGGCCACCAAGAGCGTGAACAAGGCGAAGGGGATGTCGAAGAAGCAGGTGCAGCACTTCGAAAAGCGACTCCTCGAAGAGCGCAAACGCGTCCTGAAGGAACTGGGCCAGTACGACGAAGCGTTCGGCGCCACGCCGCAGTCCGCGGACGGGGGGCTCAGCAGCTACTCCTTCCACATGGCCGACCAGGGCACCGACGCCATGGAGCGCGAGAAGGCGTTCCTGTTCGCCAGCCAGGAGGGGCGCTTCCTGTGGCACATCGACGAGGCGCTGCGCCGCCTGTATCGGGCGCCCGAGAGCTACGGGCTGTGCCAGTCGTGCGGCAACCTGATCGGCTTCGACCGCCTCGATGCGCTCCCGCACGCGCGGTACTGCATCGAATGCAAGCAGCGTGAGGAAGATGCCAAGAAGTAAGGCGATCCTGTTCTGGCCGGTGCTGGGCGCGGTCACCGCCACCGACGCGGTGACCAAGTCGTTGGCCGAACGCCTGTTTCCGCTGCCGAGCCTGCCGCACGAGGTCCTCGGCAACACCGTGCAGTTCACGCTGGTCTACAATCCCGGGGCGGCGTTCGGCCTCAACGTGGGTGGGTATTCGCGCTGGATCTTCATGGCGCTCACCGTCGTCGCGTTGGTCATCCTGGCGCGGTTGTACGCGGCCACCCGCGACGGGGATCTGCCCCGCACATTGGCCCTCGCGCTGGTGTGCGGCGGGGCGCTGGGCAATCTCATCGACCGTCTGCGCGGCGGACTCGGCGTGGTGGATTTCATCGACATCGGGCTCCGCAATGCGCGGTGGCCCACGTTCAACGTGGCCGACATGGCGGTGAGCGTGGGAGCGATCCTGCTGGCGTGGGTACTGTGGTCCGAAGATCGCGAGGCGTCGCTGGCCGCCGTGGCGTCGTCGACCGCGGTGGGGCACGGGTCCGCCGGCCAGGCGCCGTGACCGCGCGCATGCCCGACGCCCCGTCCTCCAATCGCCGGTGGTTCTGGATCGCCGCGGTGAGCATCGTGGTGCTCGACACCATCACCAAGATGCTCGCCGTGCGGTACCTCACGCCGCACGTGGCCCAGGACGTGATCGGCTCGTACGGGCGGTTCACCCTCGCCTACAATCGGGGGGCGGCGTTCAGCATGTCGCTGGGGCGCTATTCGCGCGTGATCTTCGGGAGCTTCGCGGCGATCGCCCTCGTGGTGCTCTGGCAGATGTACCGGTCCAGCGGGCCGAAGGAACGGCTCAAGGTGTTGGGCTTGGGGCTGGCATGGGGGGGCGCGGCGGGCAACCTCCTGGACCGGCTGCGCTCCGGGCGCGGCGTGGTGGATTTCATCGATCTCGGCGTGGGGACGGTGCGGTTCTGGACGTTCAACGTGGCCGACTCGGGCGTGACGATCGGGGCCTGCCTGCTGGCCGTGGCGCTGTGGATCGAGGAGCGTCAGCGCGCGCGGGCCGGTGAGTGACCGGGCGGCGCGCGTCGAGCGGTTCTCCGCGCCGGCGTCGGCGCCGCGGCTCGATCTGCTGGTGGCCGGCCGGCTGAACCTGTCGCGCACGCAGGCCGCCACGCTCATCGCGCAGGGGCACGTGCTGGTGCGGGGCCGCCACGAGAAGGCGAGCTTCCGCGCCGACCCGGACATGGTGGTCGAGGTGACGATCCCGGCGCCGAGCCCCCGCGACGTGCTGGGGGAGGCGATCCCGCTCGTCGTCGCGTACGAGGACGACGAGGTGCTGGTGATCGACAAGGCGGCCGGCATGGTGGTGCATCCGGCGCCCGGCAACTGGACGGGCACGCTCGTGAACGCGCTCAAGGGGCGGGGCGGGGCCCTGTCGGGGGAGGGGGACGACGAGCGCGCCGGGATCGTCCATCGTCTCGACAAGGAGACCTCGGGGCTGCTGCTGGTGGCGAAGACCGATCGCGCGCACCGCGTGCTGGGCGCGGCGCTGGCGCGCCGCGAGATCGTGCGGCGGTACGCGGCTCTGGCGTGGGGCCACCTGAGCGCCGACGTGATCACGGTGGACCGTCCGGTGGCCCGCGATCCGAACGACCGCAAACGGATGGCGATCGTGGCCACGGGGCGCGCCGCCAAGACCGTCTTCCACCGGCTGGCCCGGTTCGACGCCGCCGATCTGCTGCGAGCGCACCTGCACACGGGGCGGACCCATCAGATCCGCGTCCACCTGGCGTCGATCGGGCATCCGGTGGTGGGGGACGATACGTACGGCGGCGGCGGGGGGCGGAGTCTGGTCTCGCTGCCTCCCAAGCGGCATTTTCTACATGCGGCATGGCTGGCATTCCGGCATCCGGCGACGGGTGCCAGGATCGAATTGCGATCGCCCCTGCCCGATGATCTGCGCCGAGCGCTGGCCGCCGTGGCCGGCCGCGACGCCGTCGTCGGCGACACCGATCCTCTGGAGTACTTTGGTTTCTACCGAGTCGATGCGTGAGCCCACGGACACGCGGACGCTGCTGTTCCGCGTGGGGCAGGCGGTCTACGGATGCGACATCGCCGCGGTGCGGGAGATCATTCCCGTGCGCGCCGCCACGCGGCTGCCCGGCACCAAGCCCTACGTCAACGGGCTGATCAATCTGCGCGGGGCGATCCTGACCGTGGTGGATCTGGGCGTGCGGCTGGAGGGCGACCGGACGCTCACCCAGGAGGGCTCGATCATCATCGTCGAGGTGGGCGGCCGGCATCTGGGGCTGGCCGTGGGCGACGTGATGGACGTCGCGCTACTGCGGGTGGAGCGGGCGGCCGGAGAACGGGCCGACGAGGTGGTGCGCGGACTGGGACATCTGGGGGAGACAGTCGTCATAGTACTTGATATCCCGGTGTTGGTTGGACAGGTGTTGGTGTGAGTGGCGCTGGGTAGGACGGTGGAGCGTCGAACATCCTCGTAGGGGGAGTAGCGTGAGCCATACCGTGCTGATCTGTGATGACGCGATTTTCATGCGGACGATGGTGGGGGACATCCTGCAGTCGGCCGGGTTCGAGATCGTGGGCGAGGCGGAGACGGGCCTGCAGGCCGTGGAGAAGTACAAGCAGCTGCGGCCGGATCTGGTGACGATGGACATCGTGATGCCCGACATGGGCGGCATCGACGCGGTGCGGGAGATCGCGAAGTTCGATCCGCAGGCGAAGATCCTCATGTGCAGCGCGATGGGGCAGCAGGCGCTGGTGGTGGAAGCGATCCAGGCCGGCGCCAAGGACTTCGTGGTCAAACCTTTCCAGCCAAGCCGCGTGCTCGAAGCCGTCCAGCGCGTGCTGGGATAATCAGGCCGTTGGATACCACCCAATACGCCGAGCTATTCCTCACCGAGAGCCGCGAACACGTTTCGGCGCTCAACCACGGGCTGCTGGAGCTGGAACGCGGCGGCGGCGGTGATGAACCGGTGAGCGCGATCTTCCGCGCCGTGCACACGGTGAAGGGGATGAGCGCCACGATGGGCTATGGCGTGGTCGCCGAGCTGTCGCACGAGATGGAGACGCTGCTCGACCGCGTGCGCCGCGGCGCGATGCAGATCACGCCCGAGGTGATGGACGTGCTGTTCCGCGCCGCCGACGTGCTGGAGCAGGCGGTGGAGGCGTCGGTGGCGGGACACGTCGAGGACATCCACGCCGAGACGGTGCTCACGCGGCTGCGGGCGATGGGCCGGGCCACCCCGCGCAGCTCCACCGCGATGGCGGCGCTGCCGCTGACCGAGGAGTTGTGGACCGTGCTGGCGCCGGCGGGCGACGGCCAGCTGGTGCGCGTGCGGCTGGCCAAGGACACGCCGCTGCGCGGCGTGCGGGCGTTCCTGATCGTCCAGACGCTGAAGCGGCTGGGCGACGTGACGGCGGTGGCCCCCACGCTCGCCGAACTGCAGGGCGACGAGTTCGACCTCGACTTCGCGGTGCGCGTTCGCACGGAGACGCCGGCGGAGGAGATCGCGCGTCTGGTGCGGGGCGCCGGGGACGTGGCCCTGGTCGTGGTGGGCGAGGAGGGGCGCGCGGCCGGCGAGCGCGCGCCGGCCGCGCTCCAGCCCGCGGCGGGGGCGCGGCCGTCGGGCCTGCTCCTGGCGGCCGACGTGGCGCGCCTGGAGGCGCAGGAGGCGCCGGGGGCGCCGACGCGGGGCGATGCGGCGACGGCGGCCCATCCGCAGCGCCACGTGCGCATCGATCTGCGCCGGCTGGACGCGCTCATGAATCTGATCGGCGAGTTGGTGATCGCGCGCGGCCGGCTGCAGCAGATCGGGGCGAGGCTCGCTGATCCGTCGCTCGACGAAACGCTGTCGCAGGCGTCGCGGCTCATCGCTGATCTGCGCGACGAGATCGTGACCAGCCGCATGGTGCCGGTGTGGCAGGTATTCGACCGGTTCCCGCGCCTCGTGCGCGACGGCGCGCGGGCGCTCAACAAGCAGATCGACTTCGTGATCGAGGGCAAGGACATCGAGTTGGACCGGTCGATGCTCGATGAGATCGGCGATCCGATCGTCCACCTGCTGCGCAACGCGGTGGACCACGGCTTCGAGAGCGCCGAGGAGCGGCTGCGGGCGGGCAAGCCGCCGGCCGGCCGGCTCACGCTGTCCACGGTGCGGGACCGTTCGGCGGTGATGATCCGGGTGAGCGACGACGGGCGGGGGATCGATCGAGCGCGCGTGCTCGCCAAGGCCAAGTCGGCCGGCCTGGTGGACGCGGCCAAGGCCGATCTCGCCGATGACGAGCTGGTGCGCCTCGTGTCGCGGCCGGGATTCTCGACGGCCGAACGGGTGACCGATCTGTCGGGTCGCGGCGTGGGGGTGGACGCGGTGTTCACGCGCGTGCGCGCGTTGGGCGGGTCGGTGGACATCCGGACGCAGGCGGGCCTGGGCACGACGGTGACGCTGCGGCTGCCGCTCACGCTGGCCATCCTGCGGGCGTTGCTCACGCGGGTGGGCGGCGAGATGTACGCGGTGCCGATGACGCACGTGTGCGAGACGGTGGAGCTGAGGCCGGACGGGTTGCGCACGCTGCGGGGCCGCGAGGTCCTGACGCTGCGGGACGACGTGCTGCCGCTGATGCGGCTGCGGGACCTCGTGGGGTTGCCGCGGCGCGCGGACGCGGCGCGGGAGCACGTGATCGTGCTCGAACTGGCGGACCGGCGGGCGGGGCTGGTGGTGGACAGCCTGGCGGGGCAGGAGGAGATCGTGGTCAAGCAGTACGACGCCGTGCAGACGGACGTCGCGGCGTTCAGCGGCGCGACGATTCTCGGGGACGGGGCCCCGGCGCTGATCCTCGACGTAGGCAGTCTCTCCTAACGGAGCATTCATGGACGAGCTTCAAAACCTCGGGGTGCTGCAACTCGATGCCCTGCGCGAAGTGGCCAACATCGGCGCCGGCCACGCCGCGACGGCGCTGTCGCAGATGATCGGCGGGACGATCATGATCAGCGTGCCGCGGATCAACATCCAGCGTCTCGAGGACGTGGCCCCGCTGGTGGCCGACCCCGACGAGCCGGTGGCGGCGGTGCTGCTCCACATCCTGGGCGACCTGTCGGGGCGCACGCTGCTCGTGTTCCCGAAGTCGGCGGCGATCACGCTGGCCGAGATGATGCTGCGGCGCCCGGTCGGCACGTCGGGGGAATTGGGCGAACTCGAACAGTCGGCGATCAAGGAAGCGGGCAATATCCTGAGCAGCGCGTACATGAACGCGCTGAGCGAATTCATGGGCATGCTGCTGCTGCCCTCGCCGCCAGCGCTGGCGATCGACATGTCGGCGGCCGTGCTGAGCACCGCCTACCTCCAGTTCGGCACCGACCGCGACTACGTGTTCTGCGTGGAGAGCGAGTTCATGCTGAAGGACGTCGATCAGCGGCTGCGCGGGTTCTTCCTGCTGCTTCCCGATCCGGCATCGCTCCAGGCGATTCTGCGAGCCATTCGCGTGACGTGACATGGCGGCGACCACCCTGGGTTCGGAGCGCGACCGCGAGGTCCTGAGGTCGTTCGCCCGACGGATCGATCCGTCGGACGCCGGCGCGCACAACAATCTGGGGGTGCTCTACTTCAACAAAGGCCTGTACGAGGAAGCGGTGCAGGCGTTCATGCGCGCGTTGGAACTGGATCCGCGCATGCAGGTGGCGCAGCGGAACCTCGAGATCGCGTACTTCAACACCGGGTATTACGACGAGCGGGTGCCGGAGCTCAAGGACCGGGTGCGGACCACTCCGGCCGACCGTGAAGCGCGCTGGGAGTTGGCGCGCACGTATGCCCTGCTCGGCGAGCACGGGCAGGCGGTGGAGGAGTTCACGGCCCTGCTGCGCTACCAGCCCAACGACGTGGGGGCGATGGTCCAGCTCGGCCTCTCCGAGCGCACCCTGGGGCATACGGAGCCGGCGCAGCGCTGGCTGGAGCGGGCGCGGACGCTCGACCCCAACAGTTCGCTGGTCCACTTCTACCTCGGAGAGATCGCGTACAACCGCGGGCTCAACGACGAGGCGATGGCGTCGCTCAACCGCGCCATCGAGCTCAACCCGGAGAACCACGACGCGCTGTACCTGATGGGATTCGTGCTCGGCGACATGGGGCGCCACGAGGATGCGCGGGCGGTGACCAAGCGCGCCATCAAGCTGAACCCCACGCTGTCGCGCGCCCAGGCCAACCTGTCGATCGACCAGAACAAGCCGGAGCGCTACGAGGCGCTGGTGGGGGCGCGGGGCGAGCGGCGGTCGCGCCGCATGGAGGTGTCGCAGGAGGGGCAGCTCGCGCACTACAACCTGGGCCTCGCCTTCCGTCAGAAGGGCTACTACGCCGAATCGCTGCGCGAGTACCGGCTGGCGCTGGACCGCGGCGAGGACGAGGATCTGGTGCGCCAGGCGATGGCCGAGGTGCACCTGGTCACGCGGGACCTCGGCGCGGCGCGGGAGTTGTACGACCAGTTGATCGCGCGCAACGCGACCAGTCCCAAGCTCTGGAACGAACGCGGGGTGACGCTCCACCAGGACGGGCGGTACGCGGAGGCGGAGGAGAGTTACCGACGCGCGATCGCGGTGGAACCCGGGTACGCGTTGGCGCACAACAACCTCGGCGTGGCATTGGCGCACGCCGGCCACGGCGACGCGGCGCTGGGCGAGTTCCGCGCCGCGCTCGAGGCGCAGCCCGGGCTCGCCAAGGCGCGGCTCAACCTGGCGCTGCTGCTCTCCAAGGCCAAGCGGATGCCGATGGCGCTCGAGGCGTACCGGCAGGTGCTGGTCACGGAGCCCGAGCAGCCGGTGGCCTGGAACGGCGCCGGGCTGGTGCTGGCCGAGATGCGCAAGTTCGAGGACGCGCGCAACGCGTTCGCGCGGGCCATCCAGGCGCGGCCCGAATACGCCGAGGCCCACTACAACCTGAGCTTCACGCTCTCCAATCTCGGCGACTTCGAAGGGGCGCTGCGCGAGACCAAGCTGGCGCTGGAGCTGGAGCCGTACTACGTGGCCCAGAAGTTCGATCTCGCGATCGACCTGCAGTACGAGGATCCCGACCTCTCCATCCAGCCGGACCTGGGCGCGGAGAAGCGCGCCGACGCGGGGATCGCGGAATTCAGCTTCGATCCGGCGCTGCTCGACACGGTGTTCACGCAACTGGCCCCGGCCCCGGCGCCCGCCCCGTCGGTGCCGGTGGGAACCGATCCGTACGGCATGGCGGTGGACTTCCTGTCCAAGGGTTTCTTCGATCGCGCGCAGGTCGAAGCGCGGCGCGCCCTGGCCCACGGCGCCGACCGGACCGCGGGCAACGTGCTGCTGGGCGAGACGTTCGCGCGGCAGGGGCTGCACGGCGAGGCGCTGGACCGCTATCGCGAAGCGCGGCGCGCGGCGCCCGACGATCTGGCCGCGATGCGCGGCGAGGCGTGGTCGCTGGTGAAGCTGGGCCAGGCGGTGGAGGCGCGGCCGCTGGCCGAGGAGTTGGTCCTGCGCGCTTCGGAGGATATCGAAACGCTAATGCTCGCCGCCGCGGTGCGGGCGGCGTCGGGCGACCCGGCGGCGGCGCTGGCCACGCTCGATACGGCGCGGCGCGTGGCCCCGATGCGGGCCGACGTGCACCAGCAGATGGGGGCCATCGCCAGGCGGCTGGGCGACCTGGAGGGCGCGATCCTGGCCTATCGCCACGCCCTCTCCCTCGATCCGGCCTTCGCCGGCGTGCGCTACGAGTTGGCGCGCCTGCTGATCGAGAAGCGACAGTACCGGGACGCGGAGGACGAGCTGCTGGCCGCCCTCGACGCCGTCCCCACGTACGCCGAGGCGACGCTCGAGCTGGCCACGCTGCGCCGCATGATCGGCCACGCCGACACGGCGCTCCCGCTGCTCATCGACCTGCTGCAGCGCGACCCGTACCACTTCGACGCGCTGATCGCGCTCGGCGAGACGCTGCTCGTGCTCGGTCGCAAGCAGGACGCGGTCACGGCGTTCACGCGCGTCCTGCGGTTCGACCCCAACCACGTGGGCGCGCTGTATCATGAGGGAGTGCTGTTGGCCGAGCGGCGGCGATACCGCGAGGCCGTGGACCGCTGGCAGCGCGTGCTCACGCTGGAGCCGGGCGGGGACTTCGCGCGGCGGGCCCGGCGCGAGATCCGTTCCGCCACCGACCTCCAGCGCATCTTCGCCGACCGGCAGGCGACCTGACCATGGCGATCGAAGGCCCACTCCGCGAACTCGGCATCCACGACGTCTTCCAGCTGCTCGACCTGAGCCGGAAGACGGGCACGCTGCGCGTGACCTCGGAATTGCGCGACGACGAGGGCGTGGTGCACTTCGCCAACGGGCGCGTGATCCACGCCAGCATCCGCAGCCTGCCCACGTCGCTCGAGCAGATCCTGATCGCGGCCGGCAAGCTCGCCGAGTCCGACGTGGTCGCGGCCCGCGCCCGGTGCGGGCCCGATGCCTCGCCGGCGCAGTTGGCCGACGCGCTCGTGGCGGCCGGCGCGGTGTCGCAACGCGAACTGGAGCGGCAGGTTCGCCAGCAGATCGAGACGGTGGTGTTCGACCTGATGTCGTGGCGCGAGGGATTCTTCTCGTTCGCCGAGGTGTCGGCGGGGGAGTTGCCCGCCGACACGCGGATCAGCGTGTCCACCGAATCGCTGCTCATGGAGGGGGCGCGACGCATCGACGAGTGGTCGCGGATCGCCGACAAGGTGCCCAACCTGGCCGTGGTGCCGAGGTTCGCGCCCGTGGCCGACCACCATGAGGCGCAACTCGACCTCCTGCCGCACGAGTGGGAAGTGTTGACGATGATCGACGGGGAGCGCGATCTGCGGGGCATTGCCGGCGCGCTCGGGCGCAGCGACTTCGAGGTGGCCAAGATCGCCTATGGCCTGGTGACCACGGGGGTGGTGGATCTGGCGGTGCCCAAGCGCGCGAGTGTGGGCGGCGTGGCCATCGCCGAGCCCGACATGGAGCACGACGGATTGGCCCGCGCGCGCGAGGCGCTGGCGGGCGGCGATTGGGCCCTGGCCCTCGAGACCGCGCGCGCCGCGACCGAGCGGCACGGCACCGAGGCCCGGCTCGTCGCCGCCCGCGCCCTGGCGCGGCTCGATCGCCATGCCGAGGCGCTCGAGGAGCTCCGCCGCGCCGTGCACGCCGATCCGCTCACGGCGCGCGTGCACCTGGACCTGGGGTTCGCGGCCGTGCGCATGGGGGAGTTCGCCACGGCGCGCGCCAGTTGGGAGCACTACCTGCGGCTCTCGGCGTCGGGCGGCGATGCAGCCCGCGCCCGCGCCGGCCTCGACACGCTCACCCGGCTGATGCATCTGGTGGAGGCGCACGCCGATGGCTGACGACGTCCGCCGCTGGAGCGACGAGATGGCGCGGGATCCGTCCAGCCTGGCGTTCCTGCCGCTGGGCGAGACGCTGCGCCGCCAGGGTCAGCTCGACCTGGCGCAGCGCGTGGCGCTGCGCGGGCTGGAGCGGCATCCGCACCACGCCGACGCCCACGACCTTCTGGCCCGGATCTACGTGGACCGCGGCGATCTCGAGCGCGCGTACGACGAATGGGACATGACGCTGCGCATCGCGCCCGACCACGTCGGGTCGCTCAAGGGGATGGGGTTCATTCGCTTCCAGCAGGGCCGGTTCGAGGAGGCCGAGGAACTGCTGCGCCGTGCGGCGGTGGGCGAGACGCCCGATGCCGGCATCAGCGCGGCCCTCGACACGGTGCGGCGCAGCTCGGCCAGCCTGAGCGTGGCCCAGGTCGAGGCGCTGCAGGCCGAGGGGCGGTACGATCCCAACGATCCCCGCGCCCTGTTCGCGCCCGTGCTCGAGGGCGCGGACCAGACGGCGCTCCTGCTCGACGGCTCGGGCATGGTGCTCGGCGGGCTGTACATGACGAGCGACGGGCGCGACGTTGCCCAGGAGGTGGGGGCGCAGTTGAGCGGCGTGTCGGACGAGGCCGATCGCGCCACGCGTCATCTGGGCATCGGCACATGGAAATCCATTGTCTTCGAGACCGATTCGGCGGTGGTGGCCATGGCACCGGCGGCGGGCGACGGCCTGCTGGTGCTGGCCGCGTCGCGCGCCACGCCGCTGGGGTTGCTGCGCCTGCTGCTCGACCGGTGCACGGCGCGCGCCCGCGGCTGGCTCGCGGCGCACGGGTGGAGCGGCGGACCGGAGGGGGGCGCATGACGTCACCCTTCCAGGCCATGCTCGAAGGTCTGCTGCGGCTGCGGGGCGTGACCGCCGCGCTGCTGGTGGACGAACACGAGGGGATGATCGTGGATTCCGTGCTGCAGTTCGGGCAGGACGGCGACCGGGTGGCGGCGCTCGCGGCCTCGCTCCATCGCAAGGCGCGGCTCTCGTCCGCGGCGGCGGGGCTGGGCGCCGTGTCGTTCATGCAGCTCGAGGCCGAGGCGGGGCGGATCTGCGCGGCGGGGCGGGACGACATGGTGCTCGTGGTGGTGGCGGCGTCGGCGGCCAACGTGGGGCTGGTGCGCGTGGAGATGCTGAAGGCCGTCCGGGGGCTGGGATGACCACGCGCGTCGTCGAATCCTGGATCGAAGGGCCGCTCCAGCAGTTCGTGGACGACGCCCGGGTGACGCTGGCCCTGCTCCTGCTGCCGAGCGGGCAGGTGCTGGCCGAGTACGGGTTTACGCGGTCACTGGACGTGGCGTCGGCCTGCGCGCTGGCGGCGGCGATCCACGCGTCGGGGGGCGAACTGGGCCGGATGCTGGACGGGCGGCCGTTCAGCGGCCTCCACCATGCGGGGCAGGACCGCCAACTGTTTCTGGCCGAAGCGCGAACGCCCCGTGGCGCCTACATTTTCTTGACGGTCTTCGACCGGGAAAGTTCGCTCGGACTGGTCCGACTGTATTTCGACGAATTGGTCGCCCACCTGGTCGCGGCGGCGCCGGCTGAGGAAGCGGAATCGCAGCCGGTGCTGGCGGAGCACTTCGAACGGGACCTCAACCGCAATCTCGCCACGCTGTTCGGCCGCGCCTGACCCCACTTCCCATCGCCCCGTGTCCCTCGTCAACTACGCCACGCGCGAGATCACCTGCAAGATCGTCTACTACGGGCCGGGCCGGTCCGGAAAGACGACCAACTTGCATCACATCTATGGGCAGGTGCCGAACGACCGCAAAGGGAAGATGGTCTCGCTGGCCACGCAGACCGATCGCACCCTGTTCTTCGACTTCCTGCCGCTGGATCTGGGCACGATCTCGGGGTTCACCACCAAGTTCCAGCTCTACACGGTGCCCGGGCAGGTGTACTACCAGTCCACGCGTAAGCTGGTGCTCCAGGGCGCCGACGGCGTGGTGTTCGTGGCCGACAGCCAGACGCGGCAGCTCGAGGAGAACATCGAGAGCTTCCAGGACCTGCACGCGAACCTGGCCGAGCAGGGCGTGGACGTGCGCGCGATTCCGCTGGTGATCCAGTACAACAAGCAGGATCTGCCGCGCGACCTGATCCTGTCCACCGCCGAGCTGGCCGAGGCGATCAACTTCCGCGGCGTGCCCGACTTCCCGGCCGACGCGCTGCACGGGCCGGGAGTGTTCGAGACCCTGCGCGGGATCTCCGAGCTCGTGCTCAAGCGGTTGAGCTCTCCCTCCAGCCCGGCGAGGTAGCGTGTGCCGCTGGATGCCCGGATGCGGTTCGAGACGTACGTGGTGGGCGCGGCCAACCGGATGGCCGTGTCCGCGGCGCGCGCCGTCTCCGATGCGCCGGGGCTGAGCTACAATCCGCTCGTCGTCTACGGCGGGAGCGGGGTGGGCAAGACGCATCTGCTGCACGCCATCGGCGCCCGCGTGCACGAGGCGCAGCCGTCGCTGAACGTCGAGTATCTCACGCTCGACGACTTCGTGGACCAACTGCACGCGGCGGTCGCGGCGCGCGAGACGGACCGGTTCAAGCAGCGGTGGGGACGCGCCGACGTGCTGCTGGTGGACGACGTGCAGTTCCTCACCGGGCAGCGCCAGACGCAGGCCGAGCTCCTGCGGCTGCTCGAAGCCCTGCAGGGCACGGGGCGGCAGATCGTGATGACCAGTGACCGGCCGCCGGCCGAGATCGCCGACGTGGACGAGCGGCTGATCTCGCGGCTCTCCGGCGGGCTGGTGGTGGACATCGGCGCGCCCGACTACGAGACGCGGGTGGCGATCCTGCACGCCAAGTGCGAGGAGCGCGGCGTGACGCTCGGGCCCGGCGTGATTGAGGAGATCGGGCGCGTGGAGGCGCGCAACGTGCGTGAGCTGCAGGGGCTGCTGCACCGCGTGGTGGCGTTCCAGGCGCTGGGGGGCGAACCGGTGCAGGCGGGCGACGTGCTGGCGTTGCTCGACGACGTGCCGGACGCGCACGCCGCCGCTGGCGACTCGGCGCCGTCGCCGGCCACCGCGACGCTCGACTTCCAGAGCTTCCTCACCGACATCGCGAGCGCGGTGGCCGAGCACGTGGAGGGCTGGAAGATGCGGGTGGCCGAGGCGACGTCGCAGTGGAACGCCGCGGGCTACCGCACCACGGCGCTCGAGCGGCTGATGGAGGAGGCTTCGGCGCCGGCGAACTACGAAGCCGTGCTGCGCGGGTTCGCGGCCACGGTGCGGCGCCTCAAGGAGCTGGAGGCGGAGGCGATCGTCGCCGACCCGGCGCTCGCCGGCCACGACGCGTTCCACGATCCCGAGCGGTTGCGGGAAGCCGAGGCGCTGGCGCACCGCGCGAACAGCGGATCGGGACAGCTGTCCGCTCCGTCGGTGGAGTTCTCGCGCACGGGTTTCGAAGTCGGGAAGTCCAATCTGCTGGCCGTCCGCGCCGCCGACGCCGTGGCGGCCGAACCGGGACGCCGCTACAACCCGTTGGTGATCGTGGGCCCGAGCGGCGTGGGCAAGACGCACCTGCTCAACGCGCTGGGTAACGAGCTGTCCAACGCCAGCGGGGGGGCGGCGGTGGTGGCGCTGGTGACGGGCCAGCAGTTCACCGACGAGCTCATCGCCGCGCTGCGCGACGGCACCGTGGAGCAGTGGCGCGCGCGCTGTCGCCGGGCCGACGCGCTGCTGATGGACGACATGCAGGTGGTGGCGGGCAAGGAGCGCACGCAGGACGAGCTGTTCCACCTGTTCAACGATCTCGCGAGCGCCGGCAAGCAGCTGGTATTCGCCAGCGAACGGGCGCCGCGGGAGCTGACCGGACTCGAGGAGCGGCTGCGGTCGCGGTTCGAGGGCGGATTGGTGGTGGAGATGGGGCCGCCCGATCCGGCGCTGCGGGAGCAGCTGTACCGGCGGTTCCTGGACGGCGTCCCGGCCGGCCAGATCGCGCCGCTGGCGAGCTATCTCGCGGGGCGGGGATCGACCAGCGTGTCCGAGATTCTCGATACCGTGCACCGGCTCACGGCCGCGGCCGATGCGGTGGGCGCGGCGCTGACCGTGGACATGGCCCGGCGGGAGTTGGACGGCCCGGAGCCGGCGCCGGCGCCGGCGCCCATGCCCACGCCGATGCGCGCGGCGCCGGCGGTGCGGTCGGCGGCCGACGTGTTCTTCCTGGACGACGAGAAGATCGTGTGGGAGTGGGGAGACGTGGCGTCGCGGGTGATCGAGGAGCTGCGCTGACATGGCGATCAAAGGCAGCCTCAAGGAAGCGAGCCTTCCCGACGTGCTCCAGCTCCTCGCGATGGGCAAGAAGACCGGGTGTCTGAGCGTCAACCACCGGTCGAACTTCGGGTACATCTACTTCGACAAGGGACGGATCTCGTACGCGTCGATCGTGAATCGCCGCGACCGGCTGGGCGATCTGCTGGTGAAGAACGGCATCGTCACCGCCGAGCAGCTGCAGGCGGCGATCGATGCCCAGGAGCGGCAGCGCGACCGGCGCATCGGCGAGCTGCTCATGGACATGGGGTATCTGTCGCGCGAGGCACTGCGTCAGCATATCCGCGAGCAGATCGAGGAAGCGGTGTACTTCCTGTTCACGTGGAATCAGGGGACGTTCAACTTCGAAGCCGACGTCCAGCCCGAGGAGCAGGAGTTCCTGGTCTCGATCAACCCCGAGTCGCTGCTGCTCGAAGGCGCGCGCCGGGTGGACGAGTGGACGTTGGTGGAGAAGAAGATCCCGACGTTCGACATCGTGTTCGAGGTGGACCGGCCCAAGCTGCAGAAGGCCGAGGTGGAGCTGACGGCGGAGCAGCGGGCGCTGCTCGAGTTGGTGGACGGGCAGCGCGACGTGCAGCAGATCATCGACGCGTCGGGGATGGGCGAGTTCGATGTGGGCAAGCTGCTGTACGGCCTGGCGACCACGGGATTCCTGCACCGCATCGGCACGTCGAAGGCCGGCGAGCCGCAGGTGTCGGAGGCGCGCGTGCAGGAGCACTACAACCTGGGCGTGGCGTTCTACAAGACGGGGATGTTCGACGAATCGGTGCGCGAATTCCGGCGCGTGATGGATCTGCGGGCCAACGACGCGGCGGCGCGCTTCTACATCGGGCTCGTGCTGCTGCGCCAGGAACGGTGGGCCGACGCGCTGGCCGTGTACGAGGAGGCCACGGCGCGGCCGGGCGTGGCGGCGGCGGTGTACCACAACATGGCCTACGCGCTGGAGCGGCTGGGTCGGTTCGGAGAAGCGCAACGCGCCCTGCACGAGGCGGGCAAGCGGAGCGGCGGCAAGAATGCGCAGATCCAGACGTCGATCGGCGTCGTGGCGCTGCGGGTCGGCGATCTCGCCGCCGCCGACGAAGCGCTCACGGCGGCCCGCCCGCTGTGGGCGGCGCGCCCGCCGTCGCCGGCCTGGTACCACTACGCGGCGCTCACCGCGGCGCTGCTCGGCGATCTGCCGCGCGCGCAGGCAACGCTCGAGGAGGGCGTGGGGGCGCATCCCCACAGCGCCGTGCTGCACAACAACCTGGCCGTGGTGCTGGAGCGCCGGAACGCCGCCGCGCCGGCGCTGGCGGCGCTCGACCGGGCCCTCACCGAGGACCCCGCCGTGCCCCAGATCCACAAGAACCTCGGCGACATGGCCTACCGCGCCGGCCGGTTCGACGACGCGCTCGAGGCGTACCAGCGCGCGGTGAAGGTGGATCCCGAATTGGGCGGCGACGTGTACCTCAAGCTCGGCAACATCCAGTTCCGGCAGCACCACCGCGACGAGGCCGTCAAGTTCTGGGAACGCGCCCTGGCCATCGATCCGTCCAACGCCATCGTGCGCACCAACCTCGACGCCGTCCGGCAGACGCTGTGATGACGGCACTCGAACCCCAGGACGACGGCTTCACCGCGCTGTTGGACAAGATCTCGCGCGAGCGCGGGTTCCGGTGCGCGAGCTACAAGACCACCTGCCTCCGCCGGCGCGTGGCCGTGCGGATGCGGGCCCGCGGCGTGCACGACTATCCGGGCTACGCGCGGGTGCTCGACGCCGACGCCGGCGAGTACGAGCTGCTGCTCGACGCGCTGACGATCAACGTCACCAAGCTGTTCCGGAACCCCGAGGTGTACGAGGCGATCGCCCGCGAGGTGATCCCCGTGCTCTGGGACGGGCCGCAGCCGCGCATCCGCGTGTGGAGCGCCGGCTGCGCGTCGGGGGAGGAGCCGTATTCGCTGGCGGCGCTGTTCCACCGCCACGCCGAGGCGCGGGGCGCGCTCGCCCAGCTATCGCGCGTGGACATCCTCGGCACCGACGTCGACCGGCGGAGCCTCGAGGCGGCGGAGCGCGCCGAATTCGAGGAGCGCGACTTCAGCGACACGCTGCCCGTGTTGCGGGCCCGGTACTTCACGGCCACCGCACCGTTCACGGCGGTGCCGGAGATCCGCCGCCTGGTGCGGTTCAAGGCGCACGACATGCTGCGCGAGGCGCCGCCGCGCCCCGTGAACGACCTCATCGTGTGCCGCAACGCGATCATCTACTTCGACCGGCCGTCGCAGGAGCGGCTGTTCGAAGCCTTTCACGCGGCGCTGGCGCCGGGCGGATTCCTCGTGCTCGGCAAGGTGGAAACGCTGTTCGGGCCGGCTCGGCAGCTGTTCGCGCCTGTGAACGGCCGCGAACGCATCTTCCGGCGGCCTGCATGAGCGATCACCGGGTGGGCGTGGCCGACCTGGCCACCGGCGTCGGCAACGGCACGCTGTCCACGATCGGTCTGGGATCATGCGTGGCGATCGCGCTCTACGACGCCGAGGCGCGCGTGGGCGGGATGGCGCACATCCTCCTCCCCGAGCCGGCGATGTCGCGCGAACAGCACAATCCGGCCCGGTTTCCCGAGACCGCGGTGCCGGCGCTGCTCGAGCGCATGGTGGCCCTCGGCGCCGACGCCGGTCGCGTGGTGGCCAGGATCGCCGGCGGCGCGAGCATGTTCGCCAGCCTCGTGCCGCGCGGCACGGTGACGATCGGGACCCGCAACGTCGAGGCGACGCGGCGCGCCCTGGCCGCGGCCGGCCTTCGCCTGGTGGCCGAGGACGTGGGCGACGAGTACGGCCGCAGCGTGTACCTGCACCTGGGGGACGGCCGCGTCGAGGTGCGGTCGCTGTCGCGGGGCAATCGTGACCTCTAAGCCGTCGGTGCTCGTGGTGGACGACAGCGCCTTCATGCGCCGCATGGTGTCGGAGCTGATCACGGCGTCGGGCGAGTTCACGGTGATCGGCACGGCGCGCAACGGGCACGAGGCCATCGAGCGCGTGCACGCGCTCAATCCCGACCTCGTGACGCTGGACATCGAGATGCCGGAGATGGACGGCGTCCAGGTGCTGGGCTACATCATGAGCGAGTGCCCGCGTCCGGTGGTCATGCTGAGCGCGGCCGAGACCGTGGACGGGCAGGACGCCACGCTGCGCGCGCTCGAACTGGGCGCGGTGGACTTCGTGCACAAGCCGTCGGGGCCGATCAGCCTCGATCTGGCGGTGGTGGCCGAACGGTTGGTGGGCGCGCTGCGCACCGCCCGCGAGGCGAATCTGGGAGGGCTCGGGATGCTGGCCCCGCATCGCGAACCGCCCCGGCGCGCCTCGGGTCGCCTGCCGCACAGTCCGGCGCGCGCCGTGGCCATCGCCAGCTCCACGGGCGGACCGCGCGCGCTGGGCGAGGTGATGCCGAGCCTGCCGCGAACGCTCGATGCGGCGGTGTTCATCGTGCAGCACATGCCCGCCGGCTTCACCAGGAGCCTGGCCAAGCGCCTCGACGCGATGGGGCCGCTGCCGGTGCACGAGGCGGAGCAGGGGCAGGTGGTGGAGAGCGGCCACGTGTACGTGGCGCCGGGCGGGCACCACATGCGGGTGGTGGACGGCGCCGAGCCGACGATCGCGTTGCTCGATTCGGCGCCGGTGTGGGGGGTGCGGCCGTCGGCCGACCCGCTGTTCCACTCGGTGGCCGAGCTGTTCGGGCCGCGGGCGGTGGGCGTGGTGCTCACCGGCATGGGGCGCGACGGCGCCGACGGGTTGCGCGCCATCCGCGACGCCGGGGGCCGCGCCGTGGTGCAGGACCGCGCGACGTCGACGATCTACGGCATGCCGCAGGCGGCGCTGCAGCAGGCCGGCGCCGACCGCGTGGCGCCGCTGGGCGGCGTGGCGGCGGCGATCGTGGAGCAGCTCGACGCCATGAGCGAAGCAATATGATCGACGAGCATTGGGGCCTGCTCCGCAAGCCGTTCGCGAACACGCCCGACCCGGCGTTCGTATATCACTCGCCGGTGTTCGACGAGGGCTTCGCGCGCCTGCTCTACGACGTGACCGATCTGCGCGGCGGCCTGTCGCTGGTGACGGGGGAGATCGGGTGCGGCAAGACGATGCTCGTCGAGGCGCTGCGCGAGCGGCTGGCCGGCACGGCGTTCGACCCGTGGATCCTGCCGTATCCGCGGCTCACCGGCGCCCAGCTGCTGCAACTCCTCGCCGCGTCGGCCGGCCTCGCGCGGGCGCCGCGCAGCAAGCCGGCCCTGGTGGAGGCGCTGCGGCGGCGGTTCGGCGAGCTGCACGCCGGCGGGCGGCGGCCCGTGATCATCGTGGACGAAGCCCAGCTCGCCAGCCCGACCCTGCTCGAGGAACTGCGGCTGCTCACCAACTTCGAGGACCGCACAGAGAAGCACCTGCACGTGGTCCTGTTGGGACAGCCCGAGTTGCGGGAACGGATCGTGAAGCGTCCGCAGATCGACCAGCGCGTGAGCCTCCGCTTCCACCTCGACCCGCTCGACGACGACGACGTGCGCGAGTACGTGCGGCACCGGCTGCGCGTGGCCGGCGCGGCCCATGAGGTGTTCACCCCCGACGCCATGGCGGCGCTGGCGGTACGGAGCGGCGGCGTGCCGCGCCTGGTGAACAACCTGGCCATGCAGGCCCTGTTCGTGGGGGCGATGCGCGGACTGCCGCGGGTGGACGCGGCGCTGATACACGACGTGGCGGACGACCGACAATGAAGAAGCAACCGAGGATCAGTTATCGCGACTGGCTCGCCCGTGGGCCCGATGCGCCGAGCGACGAGGCGCCTTCGGTGCCCGTGGAGCCCGTGGAGCCCGTGGAGCCCGTGTACGCCGAGGCGCCCGCCGTCTCGGCCGACGTCCCCGTGGAGGCGCCGGCTCCGCTAGTGGAAGCGGCGGACGCGCGCCCCGACCCCGAGCCGGAACTCGCCGCGGCCGACCCGACGCCGGGCGCGGATCCGGCCGTCGAGGAGGCGCGGGACTTTCTGGTGTTCCGCGTGGGACGCGAACTGTTCGCCCTCCTCCTCGACCGGGTGGAGGAGGCGATCGACGTGGAGAGCGTGCAGCGGCTGCCCGAGATGAGCGAGACGATGCTCGGGGTGATCGCCTACCGCTCCGGCCTGGTGCCGCTGTACGGGCCGTCGCGTCCGCTCGGCGCGGTGCTCGACGCGGCGCCGCGCGCGGCGCTGATCCTTGCCACGCCGGAGGGGCGCTCGGCCCTCGCCGTGGACGACGTGGACGACGTGCTCACGCTGGGCCGCGAGGCGGTGCGCCGCTCGCCCGTGGAGTTGGGCGACGGCGTGATGGTGGGCATTGCCCGGCGCGGGGCCGATCTCATCGGCGTGCTCGACGCCGACGCCCTCGTGGCCGCGTTCCGAAGAGAACCAGTTCTGGAGATCGCATGATCAAACCTCGCGACGCCAAGATCGTGTCGTTCCGATTGGGGAACGACTACTTCGCGGCCGACATCTTTTCCGTGGAGCGCGTGCTGCGCTATCAGCCGCCGACCGCGGTGCCCAACGTGCCCGAGTGGATCGTGGGCGTGCTCGAATATCAGGACCGGGTGCTGCCGGTGGTGAGTCTGCGGCGCCGGTTCCAGCTCCCGTGGGCCGACCCGACGTCCGAGACGCGCATTCTGGTGCTCAAGTCGGGCGCCGAGTGGGTGGGGATGGTGGTCGACGCCGTGCTCGAGGTCACGAGCTTCACCGACGCGCAGCTGTCGCCGCCGCCGACGCTGTTCCGCGGACTCGCCGGCGAGTATCTGCGCGGCATCGTCCGGCTGGGCGACCGGTTGCTGGTGTATCTCGACGTGGATCGATTGCTCTCGTCCGACGAACGGCTGGCGCTGGAGCGGGTGGCCGAGGAGGCGCTGCCGAATGGCTGATCGGACTCTGGACGACCACCGGGCCCGGTACGCGGCGCTCGAGGCGCGGCTCGACGCGCCCTCGGCGGCCACCGAACGGGACGCGCTCAAGACCGAGATCGTGGCCCTGTTCAAGACGGTGGAACAGGAGGTGGCCGA
Source organism: Gemmatimonadaceae bacterium (assembly GCA_035533755.1). NCBI lineage: Bacteria > Pseudomonadati > Gemmatimonadota > Gemmatimonadia > Gemmatimonadales > Gemmatimonadaceae > Gemmatimonadaceae bacterium. Next base: position 68,102 of record DATLTC010000089.1, on the reverse strand, counting down.
GCTGGCGCAGCTCAAGGACGAGATCAGGACGCTGGTGGACAAGTGGAAGAGCCTGGTGGCCAGTCAGTCGCTGGCCCCCGAGTTCAGCGCCGCGCGGCCGGTGGTGCACGCCGATCACATCGGGGCGTCGACGTTCATCGAGAAGGGGTGGAGCCGGTTGTCGCTGGGCGATTACGACGGCGCCGAGGCGGCGCTGCACAAGGCGATCGAGCTGTCGCCCAACGACCCGCAGTCGGAGGCGTTGCTCGGCTGGGCGCAGATGCTGCAGGAGAAGTACGACGACGCGCTGATGATGTTCCAGAAGGTGTTGATGCGCGAGCCGACGAATGCGCTGGCGCGCATCAACGTGGGCTACATCTGCCTGAAGAAGGGGATCTTCGGCGAGGCGATCGAGCACCTGTCCAAGGCGATCCGGCTGGACAACGACAAGAAGGCCACGCTGTACGCGCACTTCTATCTCGGGCTCGTGTATCTGGAGCGGGACATGTTCGAGGACGCGCAGACGTTCTTCCAGAAGACGATCGCGCTGGGGCCCAATCTGATCGAGGCGCACTACGAGCTGGGGCGGGCGTACTGGTTCAACGGGCAGCGGGACGAGGCGATGGAGGCGTGGCGCGGCGGGTTCGCGCAGAACAAGTTCAATCCATGGGGCAAGCGCTGCGCGGACGTGTTGAAGACGGTCGAGGAGGGGGGCGAGCCGTAGCAGTTCGCGGCGCGTGGCGGGCCCTGCGCGCGGCCGCGTTCGCGCTGCTCTGGCCCTGGCCGGCGGGTGCGCAGGCGGGCGCGCCGCTGCGCCTCGACGCCGGCCGGTTCACCGTCGTGGCGTATCCGAGCGACGCCACGCTCGCCCACGCGATCCTCGCGGCCTCGCAGGCGCACGACACCTTTCCCGGGCTGCCGCGCCCCCGCGAGCATGTGCTGATCGCGATCGCCCCCGACTTCACGCGATTCCGGGACTGGGTGGGGCCGCTGGCGCCGGAGTGGGGCGCGGCCCTGGCGTTTCCCGATCAGCGGCGGATCGTGCTGCAGGGCAGCCGCGCCGGGTCCGGGGCCGGCAATCCGCTGGAGGTGGTGCGCCACGAACTGGCGCACCTCGCGCTGCACGAATATCTGGGCGACATCGTCCCGCGCTGGTTCGACGAGGGCTACGCGAGCTACGCGGCCCACGAGGAGAACCGGGACGACGCGATCGCGGCGAACCTGGCGCTGGCGCTCGAAGGGGTGCCGACGTTCGACGCGCTCGAACGCGACTTCTCCGGCGGTGCGACCACGGCGCAGGCCGCCTACGCGCTCTCGGCCAGCGCCGTGGCCGACATGGCGGCCATCGATCCGCGCCACGGGCTGGCCCACGTCCTCGCGGCGTGGCGCGCGACGGGCTCGCTGGACAAGGCGCTGCGGCGGGCCGACGGGACGACGCTCGACGGATTCGAGGCCGAGTGGCGGGCCCGCACGCGGCGCCGGTACGGCGCGTTGGCGTTGATGGAGGACCTGACGGTGCTCGGGCTGGTGGTGCTGGTGTTCGTGCTGCCGCTCTGGATCGCCCGGCGGCGGCGCGATCGCGCCCGGCTGGCGGCGATGGTGGCGGCCGACGTCGCCACCGATCGGGCGGCGCGGGAGGGCGTGCTGGCGGAACTGCTCGGCCTCCCGCCGACGCCCCCCGACGAGGAGCCGGACGACCGTTCGTAAACGCACGCCGCGGTTGGGGTTGCCTTGACACTCGATTTGGCGGTCTCTAGTCTTCTCGTTTATGGCAGAAACCGACGCTTCGACCCGTTCTCGCAGTCTCCTCTGGTGGGGAATCGCGCTCGTGACCATCGCCGCCGGCTACGCGGATCTCGCGCGCGGCGGCGACACCATCGCACCGATCCTCCTCGTCGTCGGCTACTGTGTGCTCGTTCCGCTGGCCATACTCAAGTAAATCTCGGGGCGTCGGCGTTCTCTCGGGGCGAATAGCTCAGCTGGTTAGAGCGCCTGCCTTACACGCAGGATGTCGGGGGTTCGAGTCCCTCTTCGCCCACTCGGGGCTGGGGAACTACGGTCCGTCGCGGTTGGTATGACTCAAACAGTTCGGAGGAGCGGAAAGTGAAGGCATTGCAGCGCCACGCAGTGGTGGTCGTCGTCAGCGTCGCGGTGGTGGCCGGTGCGCCCGCGCGCGCCGTCGCCCAGTATACCCGCAATCTCGGCCCCGGGCCGGACACGCCGCATCTCCTCATCGGAACCTGCCAGAGCACCAATCGCCAACTCGGCATCGACGCCGCCGCCGCGTTGCGCGACCGCATCCAGAATGAGAACAATGTGCGCGACCTGTACGTCGTGCCGAACAAGACCGTGAACGAGGCGCTCACCGCGTCGGGCTACTCGGCCGATTCCGCGCTCAGCACGTCCGACCTCGGCGCGCTCGGCAAGATGGTGCACGCCGACGAGATCCTCGATTGCAGCGTGTCCCAGACGTCGTCTGGCGTGCACGAAGAGGTGCGCATGCTGCTGGCCAACGACGTCACCCAGGCGCAGCCGCTCCCGGTCGTGGACGCCAAGGATGTGGGCGCGGCGGCGGCGCAGGTCGAGCGTGAGCACACGGCGGCTCGCAAGCAGCTCGACGGCAACAAGGACTGCCGCAATTCACTCCGCGACGGCAAGCCGGCCGACGCCGCCAAGCGCGCGCTCGACGCGATTCGCGCCTACCCGCAGGCCACGCTCGCGCGGCTGTGCCTGGCCTCGGCGTACGCCGACTCCAGTCTGCACTATCCGCCCGATTCGGTCCTCGCCGTGACCGGCGCGATCATGAACATCGATCCGCAGAACGTCTTCGCCTTGCGCATCGCGCTCGGCGCCTACGATCGCAAGAACGACCAGGACGGCGTGATCCAGACGCTGCTCAAGCTGTACAAGCTGCAGCCGCAGGATCAGTCGCTCGCCACCCGGATCGTCGATGCGCTGGCGGCGTCGCCCGATCCGGCCAAGGCGCTGCCGATCCTGGACGACATGCTCAAGCAGAATCCGGGCGACCCGAACATGCTCGCCCAGAAGTGGAAGCTCCAGGCCTTGCTCAAGGACTTCCCGGGCGCGCTCATCACCGGCGAGCAGATGGTGCGCGCCGATACGGCCCTGGCCGACAGCGCGTACTACCATCGCCAGATCGCGATGGCCACGACCGACACCAACTGGGCCAAGGTGGCGGAGTACGCGGCCGACGGACAGAAGAAGTTCCCCAAGGATCCGCAGTTCCCGTACCTGGGCGGCGTGGCGCTCCGCAACGTCAAGCAGCTCCCGGCCGCCGCGGCCTCGTTCCGCCAGGCGCTGGCGCTCGATCCCAAGAATTCCAACGCCCAGCTCTACCTGGCGCAGACGTACTCGGATCTGGGGCAGACCGACAGCGTGGTGGCGATCGCCGACGCGGCGCTCGCGGCCGGCGGCAACAAGGACGTCTGGGGGCCGATGCTGCTCAAGCCGGCGCAGGATGCGTTCACGGCCGCGCAGGCCGACTCGACGAACGCCATCGCCAACTACACCAAGGCATACAAGTACGCGATGCACGCCGACAGCCTGGCGCCGTCCAAGTACACCAAGTTTTTCGCCGCGGTCTCGGCGTTCCAGATCGGGACCGATACCTACCGGCGGGCGACCGCCCAGAAGAGCTGCGATCTCTCCAAGCAGGCCAACGACCTGTTCACGACCGTGCAGCTCGATCTGCCCGAGGGCGGGTCGGTGTCGCCGCAGTCGGCGGCCAGCATCCTGCAGTATCTGCCGCAGTTGCTCGACGCGACGGGCAAGATGGTGAAGTTCTATTGCAAGGGAAAATGACCGAGCCTGCGGTCCCCGCGCGATGCGAAGCCCGCCGGCAGCCGCCGGCGGGCTTCGTCGCTTGTGGGGGGCGCCCGCTGTGTGTTGCTTTCTCCCCGTGCCGTCCGATGCCGAACGCCGTGCCATCGCTGACATGACCGCCGCGACCGACGACGCGCCGCTGGCGTGGGCGAGCGCGTTCCATGCGCCCGTGCTCGCGCGCGAGGTGGTGGCGCTGCTGGCGGGCGCCGGGCGCGTGCTCGACGGGACGCTGGGCGGCGGGGGACACACCGAGGCCCTGCTCGACGCGGGCGCGCACGTCACCGCGGTGGACCGCGATCCCGACGCGATCGCCGCGGCGGGCGCGCGGCTGGTCCGGTTCCTCGCCACGGGGCGGCTGCGGCTCGTGCTCGGCAACTACGCCGAGCTCGACGACACCGCGATCGGCGGCGAGCGCTTTGACGGCATCCTGCTCGACCTCGGCATCTCGTCGCATCAGGTGGACGCCACGGCGCGCGGGTTCAGCTTTCGCGAGGGCGCGCCGCTCGACATGCGCATGGGGCCGGACGCGCGGCTCGACGCCGCGGCCTTTCTCAACACGGCCGACGAGGGCGAGTTGGCGTGGGTGTTCAGGGAGTACGGCGACGAGCGACGCGCCATTCGTCTGGCGCGCGAGGTGGTGCGGCGGCGCGGGAACCGGCCGTTCGCCACGAGCGACGACTTCGTGGGCGCGATCCGCGCCACCCTCGGCCCGCGGAGCGGGCCCGCGGAGTTCGCGCGACTGTTCCAGGCGGTGCGCATCGCGATCAACGAGGAACTGGCGGGGCTGGAGCGGGCGCTGCCGGCGCTGCGCGATCGGCTGGCGCCGGGCGGGGTGTTCGCCGTGATCTCGTACCACTCCGGCGAGGACCGGATCGTGAAGCACGCCTTCCGCGACTGGAGCACGGCCTGCACCTGCCCGCCGCGCCAGCCGGTGTGCACGTGTGGAGGCCGGGCGCTGGGAACGCTGGTCACGAAGCGCGCCGTGCAGGCCACGCCGGCCGAGCTCGACGTCAACCCTCGCTCGCGCAGCGCGCGGCTCCGGGCATGGCGCGCCGCGTGAACCGCCCGTGGGGCGCCCGGGCGATCGTCGCCGCCGTGCTGGTGGGTTTCGTTTTGGTGGCCATGGGCGTCATTGCACGGAGGAGCTACGGGATTGGCCAGCAGCGAACGCTCCGCACCCTCGAGCGCCAGCGCGATGCGCTCCGGGCCGAGCGGATTCGCCTGCGCGGCGAGATCCGCGATTCCTCGAGCCTCGCGCGGCTGGCGCCCATTCTCCAGCGCATGAACATGCACATTCCCGCCGACAGTACGGTCATCGACATCCCGCGGCCGCGCCCGCATGATCAAGAGTAGCCGCATCGGCATCATCCACCTCTCGCTCGCCCTCTTCGCCGTGATGGTGATCGGCCAGGCGGCGCGGGTGCAGTTGGTGCAGGGCAAGGCATGGGCCGACCAGGCGCGCAGCCAGCACTTCACGCAGCGCGACGTGCCGGCGCTGCGGGGCGAGATCCTGGACGCGGCCGGCCACACGCTGGCCGAGAGCCGCGACATGGTGACGCTGTCGATCGCGCCGCGCGAGGTGCTGCAGCGCCGCGCCATGGCCAACGCGCTCGTGCGCGCCGGCGTCGACGGCCGCTGGATCGCGCGCGCCACCGACACGACGCGCAAGTGGGTGGTGATTCCGGGGCACTTCCGGGCGATGGACGTGGCCCTGCTCACGGCGATGCGCGGCGTGTACACCGATCCGGTGGCCGACCGCGTGTATCCCGGCTCCGACGCCACGCGTCGCATCGTGGGCCGCGTGGACGCCGACGGCAAGCCGCTCGACGGCATCGAGCTGGCGCTGGACAGCCTGCTGCGCGGCCGGGACGGCGCCGCGGCGATGGTGCGCGACGGCTCGGGGCGCAGCTACGCGTCGCCCACGCAGCCCGGCGTGGCCCCCCGCGAGGGGAACACGGTGGTGCTCACGCTCAACTCGGATCTGCAGCAGATCGCCGAGCGCGCGCTGGACGACGCGGTGGCGAAGATGGGCGCGCAGGGCGGCGACATCGTGATCCTCGATCCGGCCACGGGCGACGTGCTGGCCATGGCCAGTCGCCGGCTCGATCCCCGGTCCACGTCGGCCACCGCGCTCACCGAACCGTTCGAGCCCGGGTCGACGATGAAGCCGATCATCGCCTCGGCGCTCCTGGCCCGCGGGCTCGTGAAGCCCACCGACATGATCCAGACCTTCGGCGGCCAACTCACGATCAACGGCCGCACGGTGCACGACGACCAGGAGGGCGCGCCGGAGCCCGCCGAGCTGTCGCTGGCCGATGTCATCCGGCGATCCAGCAACGTGGGCATCATCCAGTTCGCCGAGCGGCTCACGCCTGGGCAGGAATACCAGGCGTTGCGCGACTTCGGGTTCGGCACGCCGACCGAGGTGGCGTATCCCTCGGAGTCCAACGGCACGCTGCGCCCGCCCGGAGATTGGTCGGCGCAGTCGGCCAATTCGATGGCCATGGGCTACGAGATCGCCGTGACCCCGATGCAACTCGCGGTGGCGTACGCCGCCATCGCCAACGGCGGCGAGCTGCTGCAGCCGGCGCTCGTGAAGGAGATCCGCAGCCCCGGCGGACGGGTGCTGTACCGCCACACGCGCACCGTGGTGCGCCGCGTCATGCAACCCGCCGTGGCCGCCCAGGTGCGCCAGATGCTCCTCGGCGTGGTGCAGGACGGCACGGCGGTGCAGGCCGATCTGGCCACCTATCTGCTGGGCGGCAAGACGGGCACGCCGCGCCGCACCGTGAACGGCCGCTATGTGCCGCTGGCGTACACGCCGAACTTCGTGGGGCTCTTTCCGGGTGAAGCACCGCAGTTCGTGATCGTCGTGAAGCTGGACAGCCCGCAGGGGGTGTACTACAGCGCCAGTACCGCGGCGCCGCTCACCAAGACGATCCTCCAGGCGGCGCTCGCGGCGCGCGACGCGGCGCTCGATCGCGGCGCGCTCATGGAGGACGTCATCAAGCGGCCGCCGGACAGCGCCGGGGTGGGGGCGCGGGTCGCGTCGGGCGGCACGAGCCCGGCGCCGACGGACACGGCCGTGCTGGCCGAGTCGGTGGCCGCGCGCGCGGCCGCGGCGGCGGACCTCGCCGCGCTGCCGGCCACGGTCACCATCGCGCTGCCGGCCCCTCCGGCCCCGGCCGCCGTATCGTTGCCGCCGCGCCCGGTGCCCGATGTGGCCGGCCTTCCGCTGCGCGACGCCGTGCTCTCGCTGCACCAAGCGGGGTTCCGCGTGCGGCTGGTGCGCGGCGCGCCGATGCAGACGTGGCCGGCGGCGGGCGCGATGGCGGCCGCCGGATCGATGGTCCAACTCCGATACGACTTCTGATGGCCATCGAGACGCGTGAGATCGTGGGCGCGCTGCGCGCGGCGGGGCTGCTGCTGGAGACGCGGGGCGCGCTGCCGCCCACGGTCACCGGCATCGGCGACGACAGCCGCATGGTGCGCGCCGGCGGACTGTTCGTGGCGGTGCGCGGGTCGCTGCGCGACGGGCACGACTTCCTGGGGGCGGCGGCGGCGGCGGGCGCCGCGGCGGCGATCGTCGAAGACGCGGCGCGCACCGCGCTGCCGGCGATCGTCGTGCGCGAAGGACGGCGAGCCACCGCCGTGGCGGCGGCGGCGGCGTACGGATGGCCGGCGCGGTCGCTGCAGGTGCTGGGCGTGACGGGCACCAACGGCAAGACGACCACGGTGAACATGCTGCGCCACCTGCTCGACGAGCCGGCGGCGCGGAGCGCGTCGATCGGAACGCTCGGCGTGCTCGTGGGCAGTGAGGGCGCGGTGCTGCCGGGCGGATCGGGGCTGACGACGCCGGGGCCGGTGGAGCTGCAGCGGGTGTTCCGCGCGCTCGTCGACGCGGGCGGGCGCACGGTGGCGATGGAGATGTCGTCGCACGCGCTGGATCAGCGGCGCGCCGAAGGCGTGGCGTTCGCCGCGGCGGTGTTCACCAATCTCACGCGCGATCATCTGGACTACCATCAGACGATGGACGCGTACTTCCGCGCCAAGGCGCGTCTGCTGGAGCAGTTGGTGTCCGGCGGCACGGTGGCGGTAAACGCCGACGATCCGGCGTGGCGGGCGTTGCCGGCGGTGGGGCGGCGTCTCCGGTTCGGCGTCGCATCGCCCGAGGCCGAGGTGCGCGCCGAGGAGGTGGTGCTGGGACCGTCGGGTAGCGCGTGGACGCTCGTCATGGGCGGAGAACGTCATCGCCTCCTGCTTCCGCTGATCGGGGATTTCAACATCTCCAACGCGCTCGGCGCGGCCACCGCGGCGTGGGGGATGGGGCACGCGCCGGCCGCCATCGCCGAGCGGCTCGCGTCGCTGCCGCAGGTGCCGGGCCGTCTGGAGCGGATCGCGGAACGGCCGGCGGTGTTGCGCGACTACGCCCACACGCCGGACGCGCTCGCCCGGGCGCTGGATGCTCTCCGCCCGTTCACGCGCGGCCGGCTGATCTGCGTGTTCGGGGCGGGCGGCGACCGCGACCGCGGCAAGCGTCCGCTCATGGGTGCGGTGGCCGCCGACAAGGCCGACGTGGTGGTGGTCACCAGCGACAATCCGCGCACCGAGGATCCCGAGAAGATCATCGACGACGTCGTGGCCGGCATCGCGCGCACCGATTACCTTCGCATGGCCGACCGCCGGGACGCGATCGCGCGCGCGTTGGAGCTGGCCGCGCCCGACGATCTGGTGCTCCTCGCCGGCAAGGGGCACGAGACGTATCAGGTGATCGGCACCACGAACGTTCCATTCGACGAGAAGCAGATCGTGCACGACGTACTGGATCGGGCGGTATGAGTATCGATGTGCGCGCTCCGGAGCGGCGGGAGCCGCCGGCGTCGGCGCCGGTCTTCTGGACGCGGGACCGCGTGGCCCGGGCGCTGGGCGTCGGGCCGCGCGGCAACGGAGCGTTCGGCCGAGTGTGGACCGACACGCGAACCGTTCAGCGCGGGGATCTGTTCGTGGCGCTGTCGGGCGAACGCTTCGACGCGCACGATTTTCTGGCCCAGGCGGTGGCGGCGGGGGCGGGCGGCGTCGTCGTCTCGCGTCCCGAGCGCGCGGCGAACCTCGGGGTGCCGGTGTACGTGGTGGCGCACACGGGGCGCGCGTTGGCCGCTCTGGGGCGCTTCCGGCGACGCGTGTGGAACGGCCCCGTGGTGGCGGTGGTCGGATCGAACGGCAAGACGACCACCAAGGAGCTGCTGCGGGCCGCGCTGGGGGCGCGACTCGAAGTGCACGCCTCGGCGGCCAACTTCAACAACCTCGTGGGCGTGCCGCTCACGCTGCTGGCCATTCCCGACCACGCGGACATCGCGGTGGTGGAGATGGGGACCAACCAGCCGGGCGAGATCGCGGCGCTCCGGGCGGCGGCCGAGCCCGACATCGTGGTGGTGACGTCGATCGGCGAGGAGCACCTGGAGGGGTTGGGCGATCTGGCCGGCGTGATGCGCGAGGAGCTGTCGGCCTGCGACGGCGTGCGATTGGCGGTGGTGCCGGCCTCGCAGCCCGAGGTGGCCGCGGCGGCGGCGGGCCGCGCCGGCCGCGTGCTGACGGCGGGACTGGACGCCGGCGAGTTCAAGCCGGAGCGGTGGCTCGTGGAGGCCGGCGGGCAGGGCGTGCTGTGGGTGGCCGGGGTGGAGGTTCGCCCGCCGGCGCGTGGGGCGCACACCCTGCGCAACGCGATGCTCGCCCTCGCGGTGGCCGATGCGTGCGGGGTGTCGATGGACGACGCGGCCCGGGGCATGGCGATGGCCGAGATGCCGGCGATGCGCGGCGCCGTGGACGCGGTGGGGGCGGCGCTCCTGATCAACGACGCCTACAACGCCAACCCGGAGTCCACGCTCGCCGCGCTGCAACTGCTGGCGCAGGCGGGGGAGGGGCGCCAGCGGGTGGCCGTGCTGGGGTCGATGCTCGAGATGGGCGGGCATTCGGCGCGGGTGCACGACGCCGTGGCGCGGGCCGCGCTGGCTTCGCCGGTGGAACTCCTGGTGGGGATCGGCGAGTTCGCGGACGCATTCGGTCGTGCCGGAGCGCCGGTCTCGCGCGTCATCACTGCGCCGGACGCGGCGTCGGCATGGTCGGCGCTCGCGCCTCGACTCGAACCCAACGCGGCGATCCTGCTCAAGGGCTCGCGCGGCGTGCGGTTGGAGCGACTGGTGCCGGTCGTGGCGCAGTGGGCCGGTGCGGAAAGCCGGTAGGACGGTAGGGCGGTAGGGCGGTAGGACGTCCGGACTCACTGTCGCGCTGCGTGTTGCTCATGGTCTCACCGCCTCATTCTCTCACCGTTTGCCCAAGCATCCGTGCTCTATCATTTTCTGGTCCCGCTGGTCAGGCAGTTCAAGGTCCTGAACCTGTTCACCTACATCACCTTCCGGGCGGCCGGCGCGGCGGTGACCGCGCTGGTGCTGGCGTTCATCGCCGGGCCGGTGATCATCCGCCGGCTGCGCGGCGGCGCCGTGACGCAGGGCGTGAGAGACGGGACGCCCGACACGCACGTGGGCAAGGGAGACACGCCCACGATGGGGGGGCTGATCATCCTGTTCGCGACGATCGCGTCCACAATGCTCTGGGCGCGGTTGGGCAGCCGCTACATCTGGCTGGCGCTGGCGGTCACCGCCAGCATGGGAACGATCGGGCTCGTGGACGACGTGCTCAAGCTGCGGCAGAAGCGCGCCGGCCGGAAGAACGAAGGGCTCGTGGAGCGCTACAAGCTGGCGGGGCAGGTGACGATCGGGCTGCTGCTCGGATGGTACGTGTGGCAGTATCCGCTGGCGCCCGATCTGCCGGGCGCGTCCACCACGCTGCCGTTCTTCAAGTATCTGCTGGTGGTGCCGATCTCGGCGGCGTTCGCCTGGGTATACGTGCTGTTCACGACGTTCGTGCTCACCGGGGTGAGCAACGCGGTGAACCTCACCGACGGGCTGGACGGGCTGGCGGCGGGGCTGGGGGCGATCGCGTTCGCCACCTTCGCCGTGTTCGCCTACGTGATCGGACGCGTGGACACGAGCCATTATCTGGGGGTGTTCTACCTGCGCGATTCCGGGGAACTGACCGTCTTCTGCACGGCCGTGGTGGGCGCGCTGATGGGTTTCCTCTGGTTCAACACGCACCCCGCCGAGATCTTCATGGGCGACACCGGTTCGCTGGCGCTGGGCGGCGGGCTGGGCGCGGTGGCGATCCTGCTCAAGTCCGAGTTCCTGCTCGTATTCGTGGGTGGAGTGTTCATGTGCGAGACGCTGTCGGTGATGATGCAGCGCGCCGTGTTCAAGTACCGCCGGCGGCGGTACGGCATCGAGTACGCCAAGGCGCACCGCGTCTTCCTGCGCGCGCCCATCCATCACCATTTCGAAATGAAGGGGTGGCCGGAGACGCAGGTCGTGGTGCGGTTCTGGATCCTGGGACTGCTCTGCGCGTTTCTCGCGCTGGCCACGCTCAAGGTTCGGTGAACGCGCGATGATCCGCGTCTCGGAGCCGGCGATGGCGCTGGGGTGGCTCGACGGCGAGGTCGCCGTGGTGGGACTGGCGCGCAGCGGCCGCGCGGTGGGCGTGCTGCTGGCGCGCGCCGGCGCTCGCGTCTACGCGTCGGACGCCGGCTCGTCGCCGGCGCTCGAAGCGGCGGCCACTGCGCTGCGCGCCGACGGCGTCCAGGTGGACCTCGGGCGCCACGATCTGGAGCGCGTGGCGCGCGCATCGCTGGTGGTGGCGAGCCCGGGCGTGCCGCCCGAGGCGCCGCCCCTGGCGGCCGCCCGCGCCCGCGGGGTGCCGGTGGTGAGCGAGATCGAGATCGGGCTGCGGTTCCTGCCGGCGTTGCGGTACATCGCGGTGACCGGCACCAACGGCAAGACGACGACCACGGCGCTCACGGCGCACCTGCTGCGCGCGCTCGGGCTGCGCGCCGAAGCGGCCGGCAACATCGGCCGGCCGCTCACCGAACTCGCGGCCTCGCCCGATCCGGCGCCGTGGGTGGCGCTCGAGGTGTCGTCGTTCCAGTTGCACGACACGCCGGGCATCGCGCCCGAGGTGGGGATCCTCACCAACCTCTCGGCCAACCACCTCGACCGCTACGCGAGCGTGGACGCGTACTACGGCGACAAGGCCCTGCTGTTCCGGAACGCGACGGCGGCGGCGACGTGGGTGACCAACCGCGACGACGAGGCTTGCCAGGCGCTGGTGCGCGACGTGGCGGGCGTGCACGCCGACTTCTCGGTGGCGCAGCGGGCCGATGCCTATTACGACCGCGCGGGCGAGCGGCTGGTGGTGCTGGGCGAGCCGCTGATCCTGCGCCGCGAGCTGCCGTTGATGGGCGACCACAACGTGGCGAACGCATTGAGCGCGGCGCTGGCGGTGATGCTCGCCGATCCCGCGCACCGCACGCGACAGGCGGTGGCGCAGCTGGCCGCCGGCCTGCGGGAGTTCCGGCCGCTCGAGCACCGCATCGAGCCGGCGGGGACGTCGGGCGGCGTGGCGTGGATCAACGACTCCAAGTCCACGAACGTGATGTCCACGCTCGTCGCGCTGCGCGGCATGACGCGCCCCACCGTGCTGCTGCTGGGCGGCCGCCACAAGGGCGAGCCGTACACGGCGCTGGCCGACGAACTCCGGCGGACGGTGAAGCGCGTGATCGCGTACGGCGAGGCGGCGCCGCTGATCGTGCAGGACCTGCAGGCGCTGGTGCCGGTGACGCGGGTGCCGGCGGGAGCGTCGTTCGCCGACGTCGTGGCCCAGGCCCGCGGCGCCGCCGCCCCGGGCGACGTGGTGCTGCTGTCGCCCGCGTGCTCGAGCTACGACATGTTCGCGAACTACGAGCAGCGCGGCGCCGAGTTCAAGCGTCTGGCGGTGGCGCCGTGACGGAGCACGCCGGATTCGATGCGATGGGCGACGCGGGCGTCGGGTCGCGACCGGTCGAGCGCGCGCGCCGCGATGTCCGCGAACGCTGGCGCATGGAGCCCGAGGCGAAGGCGCTGGTGTTCATCACCGCCGCCGTGCTGGCGTTCGGGTTGGCCGTGCTCTACAGCGCCAGCGCGATCGTGGCGATGAACGAGAATCACTCCAGCGCCTACTACCTCATCCGCCAGCTCGAAGGCGCGGCGGTGGGCGTGGTGGCGTTCGCGATCGCCGCCAAGATGGACGCCCAGAAGTGGGAACGATGGGCGTGGCCGCTGATGTGGCTCACGATCGCGACGATGATCGCGTGCCTCATCCTGCCGGCGAGCATCGCGCCGCGGGTCCACGGCTCCAAACGCTTCCTGTTCGGGACCTCGCTGCAGCCGTCGGAGCTGGGCAAGTTCGGCGTGATCGTGTGGGTGGCGATGCTCACCGTGAAGAAGGGCGAGCAGCTGCGGCGTCTCACCAAGGGCGTGCTGCCGATCCTCCTCGTGATCGGCGTGCTCGACGTGCTGGCGGCGCTCGAGCCCGACCTCTCGGTGGCCATGTTGTATACGCTGCTGATGGCGGTGATCCTCTACGCCGGCGGCGTGCGCATCGGACACTTCGTGGCGCTGGGCATCATCGTCACGCCGCTCCTGTGGACCGAGGCCGAGAAGCTGCAGTACGCCCTGCTGCGCCTGACGAGCTTCTTCGATCCCGGGTCGGCCCCGACCACGGTGAGCTACCAGCTCCAGCAGTCGCTGGTGGCGGTGGGATCGGGACGCCTGTTCGGGGTGGGATTCGGCGAGGGCCGCCAGCAGTACGGATTCCTGCCGTTCCCGTACAGCGACTTCATCGCCAGCAACATCGGCGAGGAATGGGGGTTCCTGGGACTGGCCGCGATCACGCTCGCGTTCGCCGCGTTCGCGCTGTTCGGGTTCCGGATCGCGCGCCAGGCGCGCTCGCCGTTCCTGCAGCTGGTGGCCGTGGGGCTCACGTTCGTCACCGTGCTCACGGCGCTCCTGCACGTGGGGGTGGTGGTCGGGCTGCTGCCCACCACCGGCCTCACGCTGCCGTTCGTCTCGTACGGCCGCTCCAATCTGGTGCTCACGCTGTTCACCACGGGCGTGTTGGTGAACATCGGCAGCACCAAGGAGCGCGTGGTCGGGGCCGGCGCCACCGATCCACTCGCCGACTGACCGCCATGCGCGTGATCTTCGCGGGCGGCGGCACGGGCGGGCACCTCTATCCGGGGCTCGCCATCGCGCGCGCGCTGGTGCGCGAGCGGCCGGGGATCGAGCCGTTCTTCGTGGGCGCCCAGCGGGGCATCGAGCGCGAGGTGCTGCCCAAGGCCGAGTTCCCGTACCTGCTGCTCGATCTGCATCCGCTGCACCGGCGCTCGCCGTGGAAGAACTGGCGCACCGTGGTCAGCGCGGTCGCCGTCTGGCGCCGCATCCGCGCGCTGGTCAAGGAAGAGCGGCCCGCGCTCGTCGTGGGCACGGGCGGCTACGCGTCGGGGCTGATGCTCGAATACGCGCGACGGCGGAAGATCCCCATCGTCCAGCAGGTGGGCGACAGCTTTCCCGGGCTCACCGCGCGGCGCTATAGCCGCGATTGCGCCGAGATCTACGTGACGTTTCCCGAAGCGGCGCGATTTCTCCGGGTGCGCGATCCCCGGGTGATCGTGGACACCGGGGCGCCCATCGACCCGCCCAACGCCGAGCGCCCCTCGCGGGCCCAGGCGCGCGAGCACTGGGGGTTCCCGCCCACGGGGGGGCACGTGCTGCTGATCTACGGCGGAAGCCAGGGCGCGCTCGCGATCAACCGCGCCGTGGCCAGTTGGATCAATGGCCGGCTGCCCGACGATCTGTACGTGATCTGGATGACCGGGAAGGCCACCTACGGCGAGTTCGCGGGCTACGAGAGCGAGCGCGTGCGCGTGCGCGAATACCTGTCGCCGATCGCCGATGCCTATGCGGCCGCCGATCTCGCGCTGGCCCGCGCCGGCTCGATGACCACGAGCGAGCTGTTCGCCTGGGGGATCCCGGCGATCCTCGTGCCGCTGCCCTCGGCCGCGGCGCAGCACCAGACCACGAACGCGGCCACCCTCGAACACGCCGGCGCCGCCATCCACCTCCCGCAGCAAACGCTCAGCGGCCCGCGGCTGCACGAGCTGATCTCCAGTCTGCTGGGCGATCCGGTCAAACTCGCGGCGCTCTCCGCCGGCGCCGGCCGCCGCGCGCGTCCGCACGCCGCCGAGAACATCGCGCGGCACATCCTGGGCGTGATCGACCGAACGTCGCGCCAGCCTTGAGCGGCCGGGCGCGCGGCCCCTATATTGCCCGCGCCGTCATGTCCCTCATCGACCGTACCGACCCGCGTCCGATCCACTTCGTTGGCATCGCCGGCGCGGGCATGCGCGCGCTCGCCGAACTGCTGGCGCGGCGCGGCGCCGCGGTCACGGGCTGCGACGCCAGCGTGGCCGATACCGGCGACCTGCGGACGCTCGACATTCTCGTGTGGGAGGGCCACGATCCGTCCCACGTCGAAGGCGCGCGGGCCGTGGTGGTCACCTCGGCGGTGGCCCGGCACCACCCGGAGCTCGAGCGGGCCCGCGTCCTGGGCATCCCCGTCATTCGCCGGGCGGAAGCGCTCGGCGAGGCCACCGCCGGACGCGAGCTGGTGGCCGTGGCCGGTACGCACGGCAAGTCCACGACGACCGTCATGACCACGCTGGCGCTGGCGGCCGCCGGGAGCGACCCCACGGCGCTCGTGGGGGCCCGGGTGAGCGAGTGGCGCGGCAACCTGCGGGCCGGCGGCGACGCGCTCTACGTCGTGGAGGCGGACGAATACGATCGGTCGTTTCTCGCGCTCAGCCCCTCCGTGGCGGTGGTCACCAACATCGAGGCCGACCACCTGGACATCTACGCCGACCTGGCCGACATCCGGGGCGCGTTCGCGCAGTTCGTGCGCGACGCGCGCGCCATCGTCATCTCCGCCGACGACGAACAGGCGCGCACGCTGGCGCTGCCCGACACCGCCGAGGTGGTGCGATTCGGCATTCGCTCGCCCGACGCGCGGCTCACGGCCGCCGACGTGGCGTTCGTGGACGGGGGGGCGCGATTCGAGGTGCGGTTCGACGGCCGGCGGCTGGGCGCGATCGCGCTGCGCGTGCCCGGGCTGCACAACGTGCAGAACGCACTGGCCGCGCTCGGGGCGGGGTTGGCGGAGGGGCGCACGGTGGCGGAAATGGCGCCCGGCCTCGAGGCGTTTCGCGGCGTGGAGCGGCGGTTCCAACGCGTGGGCGACGCGGCCGGCGTGGTCGTGGTGGACGACTACGCCCATCATCCCACCGAGATCGCGGCCTCGTTGGCGGCGGCCCGCAGCGCGTATCCCGGGCGTCGCGTGATCGCGGCCTTCCAGCCGCATCTGTACTCGCGGACGCGCGACTTCGCGCCCGCGTTCGCGCGCGCGCTGTCGGGCGCCGACGTGATCTTCCTGGCCGAGATCTACCCGGCCCGCGAGCAGCCGATTCCCGGCGTGACGGCGGACCTCATCGCCCACGCGCTGGGGGCGGCCGGCGACCGGTTGGCGTGGCGCGGGGCGCGCGAGGCGCTGGCGCCGGCGCTGGGCGCCTTCGTGCGCTCGGGGGACGTGGTGCTGACGATGGGCGCCGGCGACGTGACCAAGACGGGCGGCGAGTTGGTGAAGCTGTTGGAGGCCAGGTGACCGGCGACGCCGTGGACGCGCCGGCACCCGCCGCGCCGGGGCCCGCTCGCCGGCGCCGCTGGAAGCGCGTGGCGATCGCGCTCCTCGTGCTGGCCGCGGCCGCTGCGCCCTGGTGGGGGCCGCCGGTGCTGTCGCGGATGGCCTTCTTTCGCGTGCGCCGGGTGTCGATCGTCGGCGCGCGGTACACCTCGACTCGTGACATTCTGCGCCAGTTGCACGTCGATACCACGGTATCGGTGTGGACCGCGCTCCGTCCCCTCGAAGCGCGGGTCGCGCAATTGCCGGAGGTGCGCAGCGCCGCGATTCGGCGTAAGCTTCCGGGGACGCTCGTCGTGACGATCGTCGAGCGGGTGCCGGTGGCGATGGTGCCGACCCCGCAGGGACTGCGTCCGTACGACGCATCGGGGTTGCCGTTGCCGATCGATCCGTCGAAGGCCGCGGTGGACGTGCCGATTCTGGCGAGCCGCGACACGGCGGTTCTGCGATTGCTGGGCGAACTGCGGCGCAGCGCGCCCGAGCTGTACCAGCGGGTGAGCGACGTGCGGCGGGAGGGAGACGAGGTGGACTTCTCCCTGCCCACGCTCCTCGTTCGCGCGATGGCTGATGTGACCGTTCACCGCTTGGAGGACCTGGGGCCGGTGGAGCGCGACCTCGCGCGACGCCAGCTCGCGGTTGCCGAGTTGGACCTACGATTCCGTGACCAAGTGATCGCCCGACTCAAATGAACGCAGAACGCCTCGTCGCCGGTCTCGACATCGGCTCCAACAAGACCACCGCCATCATCGCCGAAGTGGTCGGCGATCTTCCGCGGCATCCCTCGATCAAGGTGCTGGGGGTGGGGCAAGCGCGCACCACCGGCATGCGGCGCGGCCTCGTGTCCGACATCGAGGAAACGACCCGCTCCCTGCGCAAGGCGCTGCAGGATGCCGAGCGCATGGCGGGCGTGCAGGTGCAGGAGGTGTACGCGGGCATCGCCGGCGAGCACGTGCAGGCGATGACGAGCAAGGGCATCGTGGCCGTGTCGGGCGACGAGATCACCCGGGCCGACGTGGAGCGCGCCAACGAAGTGGCGCGGGCCCAGGCCATCCCGCAGGACCGCGAACTGCTGCACGCCATCCCGCAGGAGTACTCGGTGGACAAGAACACCGGGATCCGCGATCCGATCGGCATGAGCGGCATGCGTCTCGAGGTGGAGATGTACCTCGTGACGATCGGCAGTTCGCCGGCCATCAACCTGCGCAAGAGCGTGGAGCGCGCCGGCTACAAGGTGCGCGACCTCGTGCTCGAGCCGCTGGCGAGCGCGCTCGCCGTGCTCACCGAGGACGAGAAGGAACTGGGCGTGGCGCTCGTGGAGATGGGCGCCGGCACCACCGATGTCGCCGTCTTCCACGAAGGCAAGATCCGCCACCTGGGCACGATCCCGTTCGGCGGCAACAACGTGACCAGCGACATCGTGCACGGATTGGGGGTCACGCAGGCCGACGCCGAGCGGCTCAAGGAGCGCTACGGCTGCGCGTACGAACCGCTGGTCGACCCGCTGGACATCATCCAGCTGCCGAGCACGGTGGCCCAGGGCGAGCGCCAGATTCCGCGCGAGTTGCTGGCGCACATCATCCACCAGCGTATGGACGAGATCTTCGATCTCGTGCAACACGACATCGCCGACGCCGGATACGCCAACCGCCTGAGCGCCGGCATCGTGCTCTCGGGGGGCGCGGCCGCCATGCAGGGCGCGGGGGAACTCGCGGCCGATGCGTTCGGCACCGGCGTCCGGGTGGGCGCGCCGGCCGACAACATCGGCGGGTTGAGCGATTCGGTGGAAGCTCCGCGGTTCGCCACCGTGGTCGGACTCGCCCAGTTCGGCGCCACGCGGCTGGCGCTCGGCGCCTCGTCCACCGCCAAGCGCCACGGGGTGAGCGGCGCCGGCATGGAGAAGTGGGTGCAGAAGCTCAAATTTTGGCTGCAGGATTTTTTCTGAGAGATGGTAGGACGGGCGGGGCGTACGACGGTAGGGGCGTAGGGGCGTAGGGGGGTAGGACGGCACTGCGTTCGCAGTCATCCGTCCTACCCCCCTTCCGTCCTACCCTCCTACCGTCGTTCGTGCTCCAAGAGCCAGCGCTTGCGCTCCATGCCGCCGCCAAAGCCCGTGAGCGATCCGTCGGCGCCGATCACGCGATGGCAGGGCACCACGATCGAGATCGGGTTGCGTCCGTTGGCGGCGCCCACGGCGCGTGCCGCCGTCGGGCGCCCCAGCGCGCGGGCCAACTCTCCGTAGGACATCGTCGAGCCGAAGGGGATCCGGCGCAGCTCGTCCCATACCTGGCGCTGGAAGGGCGTGCCCTCCGCGGCGAGGGGTAGGTCGAATCGCGTGAGGGTACCGTCGAAGTAGGCGTTCAGTTGGTGTCGGGCGCGCGCCAAGACGACGGATCCCGGGTTGGCTTGCCCGCGATCGGGCACCCAGCGCGATTGCTGGCGCGGCGGCGGCCCATGCTGGTGGCGCTCGAAGTACACGCCGACGAGCCCCGCCGCGCTCGCAGCGAGCGTGAGCGCGCCCACCGGACTGGGCATGGTGAGAAATCGAACGGCGTCGGGCATGGATGGCGGCGGGATCGGTGCAGGGTGGAACCGCACCGGGGCACGCGGGGTCTGAGCGATCGGCCTCGGCGATTGTGCAGAGTGGCGCGGCGTCGTGGTGCGCGCAAGGCGGGGCGGTCGAGAAAGTCATGTCAAAAAACTGCTGTCACCGCTCTGATTGTGGATAAGAGTCGCGTGCTCTTTCCATGCATGCGTCGTCCTTGAAACAGGGGTAGTCGGTTGCGGTAAAAGCGTTATATTGCCGCAACTGCTTGCACGACTACGGTGTGCGGCATCGTCGCGACACCGCCGGCGTGATCCCGACGTGCGGTCGGAGGCTGTACCGCCGATCGTTCCCACCTTGCAAGTGCGGGAGTTCCACTCGCATGGTCTTCGAGTTCGAAGAAAGCGCGAATCAGCACGCCCGGATGAAGGTCGTGGGCGTGGGCGGGGGTGGCGGCAACGCCGTCAACCGCATGATCGAGGAGCGCCTCGAGCATGTGGAGTTCATCTCGGTCAACACCGACAATCAGGCCTTGCTGAGTTCGCGATCGGACATCAAGGTCCAGATCGGCAAGAAGCTGACCCGCGGACTGGGCGCCGGGGCGCGACCCGAGATCGGGCGCCAGGCCATCGAGGAGAATCGCGATGAGGTCGGGGCGGCGCTCCAGGGGGCGGACCTCGTGTTCATCACCTGCGGCATGGGGGGCGGCACCGGCACCGGTGCGGCGCCCGTCGTGGCGGAACTGGCTCGCGAGGCCGGCGCGCTCACCGTGGGGATCGTGACCAAGCCGTTCCTGTTCGAGGGGCGCAAGCGCATGCGGCAGGCGGAGCAGGGCATCGCCGAGATGCGCAAGAACGTGGACACGATGATCGTCGTCCCCAACGAGCGGCTGCTGGCCGTGGTCGGCAAGGGGATCCCGTTCCAGGATGCGCTCAAGAAGGCCGATGAAGTGCTGCTGCATGCCACGCAGGGCATCAGCACGCTGATCACCAAGCCGGGTCTCGTGAACGTGGACTTTGCCGACGTGCGCACGGTGATGCGTGAGGGCGGGTCGGCGCTCATGGGCACCGGGATCGGCCGCGGCGAGAACCGGGCCATGGAAGCGGCGCAGCAGGCCATCTCGAGCCCGCTGCTCGACAACGTGTCCATCTCCGGCTCGCGGGGCGTGTTGCTCAACATCACGGGCGGCGGCGACCTGACGCTCGGCGAGGTCACCCAGATCAGCGACATCGTGCACGACGCGGCCGGGGACGACGCCGAGATCATCTTCGGCGCCGTGCACGAACCGGCCATGCAGGGCGAGTTGCGGGTCACGGTCATCGCCACCGGGTTCGACCGCACCGTGCAGACGGGGATCACGCCGTCGCACGACCATCCGCTGATGGGCCGCGGCGCGCCGGTGATTCCGTTCCCCGGCACGCGGACGACGCGGCCCAGCGCCGTGCCGCCGCGGGGGACGGGGACGCAGGGCAACTCGGACGCGACGCGTCCGGCCCGGCCGGCGGCCGCGGACAAGGACAAGGCCGGAAACGATCTCAGCGACATGGAGATCCCGACCTTCATACGGAGGCAGATGGATTGACGGTACGCGCCGCTCGCGCCATCACCTATCTGGTGGTGGCGGTTCTTGCCGTCTTCGCCATGCGCGCGACGCCGCCGATTGCTCCTCCGGTGGCGCAGGTGCTTTCCGATAGCGTCGCCAAGCCCAGCTGGGAGCTGCCGTTCGACACCGTAGCCCGCGGGGAGACGCTGGTGGGCGTGCTGGAACGGGGCGGGCTCAGCGACACGGCGGCGGGCAACGCCGTCCAGGCGGCCACCTCCATCAATCCGCGCCGCATTCCGGCCGGGATGCGTGTGGCGGTGATCAACGCCTCGCCCTCCGATTCCGAGCCCACCGAGATCGTGCTGCAGTTGGCCGCCGATCACTTCCTGCATCTGATCCGGGGCGCTGCCGGCTGGACCGAGAAGGACGAGCGCCTGCCGTGGAAGACCGACACCCTGGTCATCCAGGGCACCATCCATTCCAACCTGTACCAGGCCGTGTACGCGGCCGCCGACTCGCTCCTCCCGCGCGACGCGCAGGACGCCGTGGTCGTGCAGATGGCGGACAACGTCTACCAGTACCGCGTGGACATGAGCCGCGATCTGCAGAATGGCGACTCCTTCCGCGTCATGGTGCCGCGGTCGGTGGCCTCCAACGGCACGGTGCGCATCGGCGACATCGTGGCCGCGCAGCTCGTGCTGTCGGGCACCACGATCGACGCCGTGCACTACACCAACGACAAGGTGCAGGGCGACTATTTCGATCAGAAGGGGCGGTCGCTCAAGGCGGCGTTCCTGCGGGTGCCGCTCCGCTTCAAGTACATCTCGAGCGCCTTCGGCAACCGCTTCCATCCCATTCTCAAGCTCTGGCGCGACCACAAGGGCATCGACTACGCGGCCAACGCCGGCACGCCGGTGCGCGCCATCGGCAACGGCGTCGTGGTCCGCGCCGGGTGGGCCAGCGGGTACGGCAACCTCATCGAGATCCGGCATCCCAACGGCTTCTCGTCGCGGTATGGGCACCTGCGCGCGTTCGCCAGCGGCATCCACGCGGGGGCGCGCGTCTCGATCGGCGAGACGATCGGCTTCGTGGGCATGACGGGCCTGGCCACCGGCCCGCACCTGCACTTCGAGTTCCTCGTGCACGGCGTGCAACGCGATCCGCGGCTGGCGCTGCGCAACGTGGGTGGCGAGCCGATCCCGACCACGCAGGTGGCGCAGTTCGATCAGGTGCGTGACCGCGTGCTCGCCGAACTGCAGGGCAGCGGCGACGACGTCACGACGCTCGCGCAGCGCTAGGCGCGCCGGCGCCGGCGCTGTGCTCCACTAGGCGCCCCCCATGCTCTGGCTCATCTCGGCGCTCGTCGGCGCGGCGGGTGCGGCACTCCAGTACGGCTGGGGCGGCCCGCGCCGCCTGCCCGCCACGCCGCTCCCGGCCGCGCTCCGGGCCGCCGCGCTGACCCTGGTCATGGCCCTGCTCCTCGACGCGCCGGTGGGAATGTCGCGCGTGATCCCGCCGTGGGTGGCGCTCGACGCCTCGGCCAGCATGGCGGCCGCGGGCGGCGGCGCGGCCTGGCGCGTGGCCGTGGATTCGGCCCGCGCCGCGCGCGGCGACTCGCTGTTCCTGTTCGGCGACTCGCTGCGCGCGGCGCCCGTGCCCACGGTTCCGGCCGACCGGCACTCCGACGTTCAACCCGTGGTGGATAGGGCGCTGGCCACCGGCCGGCCGGTGGTGGTCGTGACCGACGGCGTGCTGCCCGGCGCGGCCGCGCTGCGCGCGCTGCCGGCCGGATCGCGCGTGGTGGTGATCGGCCATGCCGCGGTGCGCGACGCGGCCGCGCTCTCGCTGGACGCGCCGCGGGCGGTGGTGGGCGGCGATACGATCGAGCCGCGGTTGACGATCGCGGCGGGATCCGCGGGGGCGGCCGCCGGCGCCGCCACGCTCTTCCTGGGAACGCGCGTGCTGGCCGTGCTCCGGTTCGACGCGCTGGCCCCGTTTGCCGAGCGGGCCCTGGAGTTCCGCGTGCGCGTGGACGCGCCCGAAGGGCCGGCGGTGCTGCGGGCGGTGGTGGCGTCGTCCGGCGACTCCGAACCGCGCAACGACTCGCTGGGCGTGGGCATTGACGTGTCGCGTCAGCCGGGCGCGGTGTTCGTGTCCACATCGCCGGACTACGACGCGCGCTACGCGCTGGCCGTGCTGCGGGGGGCGGTGGCGCTTCCCACGCGCGGATTCTACCACGTTTCGCCCGGCAACTGGGTGGTGGACGGCACCTACCAGAAGGTGACCGACGCGAACGTGCGGGCGGCGTTCCGGGATGCGCCGGTGGCCATCCTGCAGGGCGACACGGCCATTTTCGGGCCGCCGCGGCAGGCCACGCGGGCTCCGCTGGCGCTCATCGTCCCCACGGTGGGCGACGGCAACGAGTGGTACGTGAGCGGCGCGCCGGTGTCGCCGCTCAGCCCGGCGCTGGGCGGCCTGCCATGGGACTCGCTGCCGCCGCTGCTGGTGGGTGGGGGCGCGGAGCCCAGGGGGGCATGGCGCGGACTCGAAGCCCGGCGCGGGCGCGAGGCATTCACGCGCACGATCATTGCCGGGGATGATGCGCCGCGCCGCGTGGTCGTGGTGGCGGCGTCGGATCTGTGGCGCTGGGAGTTCCGGGGCGGGCGATCGGCCGATGCCTACACGGCGCTCTGGGGGAGCATCTTCGATTACCTCGCGTCGCAGCGGGCCGATCGCCGGGCGGCGGTGCCCGACGCGCGGCTGGTGCGGGCCGGCGATCCGATCGTCTGGCGGCGCGGCGCGGCCGGCGACTCGGTGGTGATCGTGGCGCTCACGCCGCGCGGGGGCGGGCGCGCGGACACGCTCCATCTGCGATTCGCTGCGACGTCGTCCACGACGACGTCGGGCCCCCTGCCCGAGGGCACCTACGACGCGGCGGTCGTCGGCGGGACGGCCACGCTCGTGGTGAACGCGCCGGCGGAGCTGGTGCCGCGGCCGCCGCGGATGGCCTCGGGGACGGTGGGCGGCGCCGTGGTGCGCGGGGGGCCGCCCCCGGCGCGGGACGCCGGCTGGCCGTACGTGCTGCTCGTGCTGCTGCTGTGCGCGGAGTGGGTGTTGCGCCGGCGCGCGGGACTTCGGTGATGGGGCGCCCGGGCCTCCGTTAGATTGCCTGCCATGCCACGCCTGCTCCGGAAATCCGGCGATACGCCGCGTCGCTCCATCTGGCAGCGTCTCAAGGACGTGGCGCTGCGCGACGTGGGCGTGCTGGTGCGCGGCGGGGTCAGGGAAGGGTCGCTGGAGGGGCTCGAGGAGCTGCTGCTCGAGGCCGACTTCGGGGTGCCGGTGACGCTCCGCCTGGTGGCCGAGGTCGAGGCGCGCGCCAAGCGCGGGCAGGTCAAGACCGACGAGGAGTTCCGCGAGGCGCTGGCCGAGGGCGTCGAGGCGGCGCTGCGGGCGGGGCGCAGCGATCCCGCGCTCGTGCTGCCCGAGGCCAAGCCGGCCGTGATCCTGATCATCGGTGTGAACGGGGCGGGCAAGACCACGTTCATCGGCAAGCTGAGCGCGCAGCTGCGGGCCGAAGGCAAGCGCGTGATGGTGGCGGCGGGGGACACGTTCCGCGCCGGCGCCATCGACCAGCTCCGGGTGTGGGCCGAGCGCACGGGGGCGGAGTTCATCGGGGCGCAGGCGGGCGGCGATCCGGCGGCCGTGGCCTTCGACGCGATCGACGCGGCGATCACGCGGGGGGTGGACGTGCTGATCGTGGACACGGCGGGGCGGCTGCACACGTCGAGCGGGCTCATGGACGAGTTGCGCAAGGTGGCCCGCGTGATCACCAAGCGGCTGCCGGGGGCCCCGCACGAGACGCTGCTCGTGCTCGACGGAACGATCGGACAGAATGCGGTGGTCCAGGCACGGACGTTCACGTCGGCGGTGCCGGTGACGGGCCTCGTGGTCACGAAGCTCGACGGCACGGCGCGGGGCGGGGTGGTGGTGGCGGTGCACGAAGCCATTGACGTGCCGGTGAAATTCCTCGGCGTGGGCGAAGCGGCCGAGGATCTCGCGCCGTTCGATCCTGCGGAGTTCGCGCGGGAGCTGTTGAGCGACGAATAGGATGGCGACGGCGAGTCCGCGGGTGGCCCTCGACACGCCCGTCACCTTTCTCAAGGGGGTGGGCCCCCGGCGCGCCGTGGCGTTCCAGAAGATGCAGGTGACCACGGCGCGCGATCTCGTGTGGCTCATCCCGCACCGCTACGAGGACGCGAGCACGGTGTCGCGCATCGCCTCGCTGCGCACGGGGGAGGACGCCACGGTGATCGGGCGGGTGATCTCCAAGGGCGTGCTCCCCACGCGCAAGGGGCTGCGGATCTTCCAGGCGGTGCTGCAGGACGACAGCGGGATGATCGAGGCGGCGTGGCCGGGCCAGCCGTTCCTGGACCGCAGCATCGACAAGGGCGACGTGCTGCTGGCGTCGGGCACCGTGCGCTTCTATCACGGCCGCCAACTGGCGCCGCGCGAGTTCGTCAACCTCGGGCCCGACGACGAGGGCACGGCCAAGGGGCGGGTGCTGGCGGTGTATCCGGCCACCGAGGGGCT
The DNA here is from genome assembly GCA_035533755.1 of Gemmatimonadaceae bacterium. Lineage (NCBI taxonomy): Bacteria > Pseudomonadati > Gemmatimonadota > Gemmatimonadia > Gemmatimonadales > Gemmatimonadaceae > Gemmatimonadaceae bacterium. The sequence goes on along the minus strand of DATLTC010000089.1, from coordinate 42,930 downwards.
GTCGTTCAAGGTCATCCGCACGATCGTGGACACCCACCTCGACGCGCTGCTGCCGCAGGTGCACGAGTACTTCCCGCCGGAGATCCTGGAGCGCGCCGGCGTGGTGGGCATTCGCGACGCGCTGCGCATGGTGCACCGCCCGCAGACGCTGGCCGACGCGTACCGGGGGCGCGACCGGCTGGCGTTCGAGGAGCTGTTCTTCGTGCATCTGCTGCATCAGCGCGTGAAGGCGCTGGCGCGCGAGACGCGGCGCGGCATCCGATTCGAGAACCGGCGGAATCTCACCACGCGGCTGCGCGAGTCGCTGCCCTACGAGCTCACGCACGCGCAGGTGCGCGCCCTGCGCGAGATCGTGGGCGACATGTGCAGCGACCGCCGGATGCACCGGCTGCTGCAGGGCGACGTGGGCAGCGGCAAGACGATCGTGGCCGTGTTCGCGGCGCTGCTGGCGTTGGAGAACGGCTTCCAGGCGGCGATCATGGTGCCCACGGAGCTGCTGGCCGAGCAGCACCACCGCACGATGACGGCGCTGCTGGCCCCGCTCGGCGTGGCGCCGTTGCTGCTCACCGGCAGCGTGGCGCCGCGCGAACGCAAGGCGATCGCCAAGCGGCTGGCGCAGCTCGAGCCGCCGTTGGCGCAGGAGTGGCCGGAGCTGGTGATTGGCACCCACGCGCTGGTGCAGCAGACCACGGAGTTCGCGCGGCTGGGGTTCGCGGCCATCGACGAGCAGCACCGATTCGGCGTCGAGCAGCGCAAGGCGCTCACGGGCAAGGGCGAGATGCCGGACATCCTGTTGATGAGCGCCACGCCCATTCCGCGCTCGCTGGCGCTCACCATCTATGGCGACCTCGACCTCAGCTTCCTGGACGAGCGGCCGCCGGGCCGACGGCCGGTCACGACGATCTTCCGTGCCGATGGGTCGCGCGACCGCGTGATGCAGTTCGTGGACCGCGAAGTGGAGAAGGGCCGGCAGGCGTACATCGTGTATCCGGTGATCGAGGAATCGGAGAAGCTCGATCTCAAGGCGGCGACGACGATGTACGAATCGCTGCGCACGACGGCGTTCGCGCACCGGCGCGTGGCGCTGCTGCACGGGCGGGTGCCCAACGACGAGCGCGACGACATCATGCGGCGGTTCCGCGACGGCGAGGTGGACGTCCTCGTGGCGACGACGGTGATCGAGGTGGGCATCGACGTGCCCAACGCCACGGTGATGGTGATCGAGCACCCCGAGCGGTTCGGGCTGTCGCAGCTTCACCAGCTGCGCGGCCGCGTGGGGCGGGGCGGGGAGCAGAGCTACTGCATCCTGCTCGGCGACGTGGGGCGCGAGGCCAAGCAGCGGTTGCAGATCTTTGTGGACACCGAGGACGGATTCGCGATCGCCGAAGCGGATCTGCGGCTGCGCGGCATGGGCGATCTGTTCGGCGAGCGGCAGAGCGGCGTGCCCACGTTCAAGGTGGCCGATCCGCTGCGCGACGCCGCGTTGAGCGACTGGGCGCGCGAGATGGCCGAGGCGCTGCTGGCCCGGGATCCCGGGCTCACCACCCGGGAGAGCGCGCCATTGCGGCGCGTGCTCGGCGAGCGGTACGCGCGGGCGGTGGAGCTGTTCCACGTGGGGTGATCCGCGTCGCGGCGTGCCGGGGGCCGGGCCTTGACCCGGCGATGTCCGCCCGTGAGGCTTATCGCATTCGCGGGATGCACGCGGCGGCAACGTTCCCGCGCGTGGTGCGTATTCCTCACAGTGCCCCGTGGCTCAATCCAGGACTCCCAGGGAATTTCATGATGCGTCGAATCCTCGCGCTCGCGCTCCTGTTCGTCGGTCTGGCCGTCGCGGCCCGTCCCGCGTCGGCACAGGGCATCGCTCCGCTGCCGTCGGGCGTGACCCTGCGCATTCACGGGCCGCAGACGGCCATCACCGGCGTGCTCCAGCAGCAGTCGATGGACTCGGTGTGGCTGCGGCCCCGCGGGGCCAATCAGATCACGCGGTCGATCGCGGTGCCGCTCATCCTCCGCGTGGAGCAGGCCCGGCCGGCCTACACCAAGAGCATCCTCGTGGGCACGGCCCTCGGCATCGCGCTCGGGGCGGCACTCTACCCGGTCACGTCGCACAACGACCACGACGTGGTCATCGGGCTCAGCGTGATCGCCGGCGCGGTGGCGGGCATCCTGTTCCCGCACACCAACTGGGTGCCGGTGCCGCTGCGCTAGCCGCCGGTGGTGGCGGGCAGGCAACGGGCGGCGGCGCATGGCGCCGCCGCCCGTGTGCGGTGCGCCCCTGACACGCGCGGCGTGATTCGCCTGACAGGGGACCGCCCTCCTTCCGTCTATCCTCTGCTATGGACGGCAGGATGACAGCTCAGGGAGGCCCCTCATGCGTACGATACGATTCTCGGTCATTGGTGCCACGCTCCTCGTGGCGGTGGCCTGCGGTACCCAGCAGGAATCCAGACAGGCGGCCCCGGCAGCCACGCAAGGCCGCACGGTAGCCACGGCTCAGGACGCGCAACTCACCCCCACCGACCTGGCGATGTTCGCGCCGTTGCCGGCGCGCATGGACGCGCCCGGCCAGCCGCCGAGCGATGCCGAGATCGCGCTCGGGCGGACGCTGTATTACGAGACGTTGCTGTCCAATGGACACGATGTGTCGTGCAATTCGTGCCACGCGCTCAACGGCTACGGCGCCGATGGACGCCGGGTGAGCTTTGGCCACAAGGGTCAGGAAGGCTCGCGCAACTCCCCCACCGTGTACAACGCCGCCGGACAGGTGGCGCAATTCTGGGATGGCCGCGCTCCCAATGTTGAAGAGCAGGCCAAGGGGCCGATCCTCAATCCGGCGGAGATGGGCATGCCGGGCAGCAGCGCGGTGTTGGACCATCTGAAGGCGTCGGCCAAGTATCGCGCGGCGTTCGCAGCCGCGTTCCCGGGCCAGCCCAATCCGGTGACGTACGACAACGTGGGGCGCGCCATCGGGGCGTTCGAACGCGGTTTGGTGACGCCGAGCCGGTGGGACGCCTTCCTGAAAGGCGATACGGCGGCGCTCACGGCGCAGGAGAAGCGGGGCGCCAAGACGTTCATCGCCGCGGGCTGCACGGCGTGTCACGCCGGCGCGTACGTGGGCGGCCAGCTGTTCCAGAAGGCGGGGCTGGTGCGCGCGTGGCCGACCACGGCCGATAGCGGGCGCATTGCCGTGACCAAGGCGGCCAGCGACCTGTTCGTGTTCAAGGTGCCGACGCTACGCAACGTGGCGAAGACCGGTCCGTATTTCAGCGACGGGTCGGTGGGCTCGCTCGATTCGGCGATCGTGATGATGGGCCGGTACCAGCTCGGGGTGGATCTCACGCCGGCGCAGGTGCAGGACATTCGCGCGTTCCTGGGCACGCTCACCGGCGAGATCCCGGTGCGGTACGTGGCCGAGCCGCCGTTGCCGGCCGGCGCGGCGTTCTAGCGATCGAGGGCGGGGGGCCGGCGCGTCAGCGCGTCCGTCGCGCCGCGAAGGTGCGGCGCAGATAGAGCAGCGACGGAATGAGCAGCGCGGCGCCGGCCCCCAGCGCCCAGGCCACGAGTTCGAGGGTGATCCGCGGCGCGGCGGTGTTCTCGATGGTCAGGCCCGGCGGCACCACATTGGGGAACTGGGCAAACGCCCAGCCCCAGAGAATGAGCGATACCTGCGCGGCGGCGGCCAGCCTGGCCACGGCGTAGCGTCGCCGCCACAACGCGCCGATGGCCGTGAGCGCGGCCACGCCGGTGGCGAGCTGGAACGGCAGGGCCCATACCGAGTTCTCGAGCCCGGCCCGCACCATCGGCGCTTCGAGGTGCGCCACGGCCAGGGCGCCGAACGCCGCCGCGAATACCGCGGCGGCCGCCGCGAGCGCGCGCCGCCGGAAGTCTTCGCGCAGCGCCTCGTCGCGCGTCTCGTACGCCAGATAGACGGCGGCCAGCATCGCGAACAGCGCGAGCGCCAGTACGCCCACCGCGATCGGGAACGGCGACCACCAGGGCGCCACGTACACGCTGCGGAACCCCGCCGCGCCGACCCGCGTCTGCGCCTCGCCCACGGCGCCGGTGGAGACGGCGCCGATCACGACGCCGAGCAGCAGGGGGGTGAGGGTGCTGGCCACGGCGAACACGCGTCCCCAGTTCCGGCGCTGCTCCCACGTGCGGCTGCCGTAGCTGCGGAACACGAACGCCGAGCCGCGCATGACGATCCCCACGAGCATCAGCGCCAGCGGGATGTGCAGCACCGTGCCCAGCGTGGCGAATGCGGCCGGGAACGCCGTGAAGGTGAGCACCACCACGAGCACGAGCCATACGTGATTGGCTTCCCAGATCGGCCCGATGGCGTGGGCGATGAGATCGCGCTGCCGGTCGCGTCGCGGCCCGCTGGCGAGCAGGTCCCACACGCCGCCGCCGAAATCGGCGCCCCCGGTGAGGATGTACACGTTGAGCGCCACGACGATGATCGCGGCGAACAGTTCGGGCAGCCCGAAGTGCGCGAACGCGCCGGTCACGCGTCCACCCCGTTCGCCGCGCCGTCCGTGTCGCGCACCATGCCGGTGATCACCGCCACCACCACCGCGCCCAGCACCACGTAGAGGAGCGTGAACACGGTGAGTGGAACGATGAGCCCCGGCATCGGCGTCACGGCATCGGCGGTGCGCAGGAGCCCCTGGACCACCCACGGCTGGCGCCCGACCTCGGTGACCATCCACCCCACCTCGGTGGCGATGAACCCGAACGGCGCCACCACGATCAGCGCGCGGAGCAGCCATGCCTGTTCGGCGATGTCGCGCCGGCGCCACCCCACCCACGCCGCCCAGAGCGCCACCAGCGCCATCGCCGTTCCCAGCGCGACCATCAGTTGGAAGCTCACGTGCACCGGCGCCACCGGCGGCCAGTCGGCGCGTGGAAACGCGGTGAGGCCCTGGACCTCGGCGTTCCATTGATGGTATGCGAGTACGGACAGGCCGTGCGGAATCTGCAGGGCGTAGCGCGTGGTCGCCGCCTGTTCGTCGGGCCAGCCGCCAAGGCGCAGCGGCGCGCCGCGCTCCGTGTGGAACTGCCCCTCGAGGGCGGCCAGCTTCACGGGTTGGGTCTGGGCCACGAGGCGGGCGCTGATGTCGCCGGAGAGGGGCTGCAGGACGGCGGCCGGCGCGCCCACCCAGAGCGCCACGATGAGCGCCCGGCGGTGAAAGCCGGGCGCGGCGCCGCGCCGGAGCATCCAGGCATGCACGCCCGCCACGGCGAGCCCGGTGGACGCGTAGGCGGCGAGCAGCATATGCAGGGCCTGCGGGAACGCGGCCGGGCTCAGCATGCCGGCCACCGGATCCACGGCCACGATCTGTCCGCCGGACATCGTCACGCCGGTGGGCGTGTTCATCCACGCATTCACCATGAGCACGAAGACGGCCGACGCGGCGCCGCTCGAGAGGACGATGACGCCGGCCAGCAGGTGCGCGCGGGGCGAGATCCGCTCCCAGCCGTAGAGATAGACGCCGAGGAAGATCGCCTCGGTGAAGAACGCGAATCCCTCGAGCGAGAACGGCACGCCGATGATCGGCCCGGCGAACTTCATGAACGAGGGCCAGAGGAGGCCGAGTTCGAACGAGAGCACGGTGCCGGACACGGCGCCCACGGCGAACAGGACCGCCACCCCCTTCGCCCATCGTCGCGCCAATTGCAGGTACTCGCGATCTCCGGTTCGGAGCCCGCGCCATTCGGCCAGCACCATCATCAGGGGCATGGCGATGCCGATCTCGGCGAACACGATGTGGAATCCGAGCGAGATCGCCATCTGCGAGCGGGCCGCGAGCAGATCGGTCATCCTATACGCTCACACGTTCCGGGACGCGGGGCAACTGGGGGATGGCGAGCGAGGGCGCGGACGCCGCGGCGGGCGCGGCGGAAGCAGTGGCGGGGCGGGAGGCGACCGCTAGCCGCGCGTCAGCGCCGGATGGGCCGGTCCTCCGCGAAATCGTACAGCGTGAGCTGGCGCAGCACGTAGTACGCGGACCAGTACCCGCGCAGCGCCAGCACGTACTGTTGGAGCGCCTGGTCCTTGTCGGATTGGGCGATGTAGAGGTTGTCGACGCCGATCTTGCCGATCACGTATCGCTGGTAGGCGACGGCGAATCGCTTGGACGCCACGGTGTCCGCCTTGGCCGACACGGCGAGGTTGCTCGCCGCCAGCGTCACCTGGAGGGCGGCGAACCGCGCGTTCTGGATGGTCTGCTCGCGGGAGATGCGCGACGTGGCGGCGATGCGCGACTGGTCCGCCTGGGCGGCCTCGACGTCGTCGGAGTGCGCCCCCCACTGGATGAGCGGCACCTGCACGCCGAGCGACAGCTGCTGCGCCTGGAGCAGATTCGAGTAGGCGGCGGTGGGGCCCGAGCCGCTGGCGTTGAACCCGAAGCTCGCCTGCAGCGTGGCGCCGACGCCGGTGGAGAGCTTGGCCTCGGTCACGGCGCGGCGCGCCTGCACGTCCTGCAACTCCAGCCCCGCGATCGCCGAGCTGTTGCGGAGCGCCTGCTGCACGGCCATGGCCGTGTCGATGTGCATTTGCGGGAGGTCGGACGTGACGACGATGCGCACGTCGGCGCCGGCGGGCAGGTTGACGGCAAGGCGGAACGCGGCGAGCGCGCGGTCGTAGTCGAGGTTGGCGGCGTCCAGCGCCGTGCGGGCGCGGAGCACGGCCAGCTCGCTCTGGAGGAGGTCGTTCTCGCCGATCTTGCCCACCTGGAATCGGCCCTTGTTGAGCGTGTACAGCGTGTCGTTCACGGCCACGTTGCGCTCGGCGTTGTCCCGTGCCGACCGGGCCGAATAGAGGTCGAAGAAGGCGTTGGCGGCCTGCAGCGCCACGTTCTCGCGCGACTCGAGGTACTGGCGTTCGGCGACCTCGGTGGTGAGATCCTGCGCGCGGGTGTCCCACCGGATGGTGTTGGGCCGCAGGATGCCCTGCTGGAGGCTCACCGTCACCGGCACGGCCGTCCAGGTGTGGATCTGCTGGGCGCCGCTCATCCGGAACTGCTGCAGCGACGACGAGACGCTGAGATTGCCGCCCGTGAAGGGCAGCTTCTGCGTCACGTTGAGCCCGAGCTGCGACGTGGTCTGCTGGAGCGGCGTGAACAGCTGCGAGCCGTCGGGCTGGATCACGGGCACGATGGCGCGGCTGTAGTCGGGGATGGTGCCGCCGAGCGTCACCTGCGGCAGCAGCCGGGCCCCGTAGGCGCGGTCGCGCGCCCGCGCCGCCACCAGACTCTCGTGCGCCGCCTGCGCCAGCAGGCCCTGCCGCTGGGCCAGCTCCACGGTCTGCTGGAGGGTGAGCGACTGCTGGGCGCCGAGCGGCGGCGCCGCGGCGAACAGGACGGCGAGGAATCCCCCGCGGAGCGCGTGACGGATCATGGACATGGCCTATTCGTAGCGGAGGCAGACGACGGGATCCTGCTGCGCGGCGCGCCACGCCGGCACGATCCCGAACACGAGGCCGACGGTGAACGACACGCCGAAGGCGAGCACCACGGAGAGCAGCGAGATGATGGTCTTGATGCCGGCGAAGTGCTGGATGCCGCCGCTGATCGCCGCGCCGGTGATGATGCCCGCCACGCCGCCGGCGACGCTGATCAGGAGCGCTTCGCTCAGGAACTGGAACAGGATGTCGCGCTGCGTGGCGCCGGTGGCGCGGCGCACCCCGATCTCGCGGATGCGCTCGAGCACCGATGCGAGCATGATGTTCATGATCCCGATGCCGCCTACGAGCAGCGAGATCGACGCGATCGCGCCGAGCACGACGTTGAAGATCGACCGCGTGCGCTGCTCCTGGCGCAGCAGCAGTTCGGGCACGGTGATCTCGAAATCGACCACGGCGTTGTGCCGGCGCGCGAGCATGCGCCGAATGAGGTCGGCTGCGGCGGGCATGTACCGGCCGTCGTCCACGCGGACGATGATCCGGTCGAGCTGGTTGCGGTTGCCGCGCTCGGCGCGGGTCTGGGCGTCGGTGGTGTCGCCGGTCTGCGTGACCGTGACCGTGCGCGACGCGGCCTCGATGTCGCGCTGGGTGAGTTCGGCGCGGTTGCGGTACCGCACGAGCATCGTCTGCGTGGGCACGTAGACGTCCATGTTCGCGTCGCGGATGCCGAGGCGCTGGGAGGTCTGCGCGCTCACCGGGCGATCGGCGAGCACGCCGACCACGGTCAGCCACACGTTCCCGACTTTGAGCGGCTTGCCGATCGGGTCCTCGGTGGTGAAGAAGCGCGTGCGCACGCCGTAGCCGATGATCGCCACGGGACTGCCGTCCGCCACCTGCGACGCCGCCCACCCGGTGCCGCTGGCGATCGTCAGGTTGAGGAGACGGAAGTAGTCGGAGTCCACGCCCACGACCTTCCCCGAGCGGCGCAGCCCCTCGCGCGTGAGCGTGGTGTTGAGTACGATCTCACCGCTCGTGGCCGTGACGTGCGGCACGACGTCGGCGATGGACTGGGCGTCCTCGTACGTGAGCCCGGGCGAGTAGCGCGTGGGCCGCTTCTCGCCTTCGCCGGCCGACGTGAGCTTCTCCTCCTGCTGCACGACGATGGGCGTCACGATCACGTTGTTGGACCCGAGGAGGCGCATCTGCTCGATGATCTCCTGCTCGGCACCGCGGCCGATGGCGAGCATGGCGATCACCGACGCCACGCCGAACAGGATGCCGAGCGAGGTGAGGCCGGCGCGAAGCTTGTTGTGCCCCACGGCTTCCATCGCCGTGCGGAGGCTGAACGCCGCGTGGGCGAGGATCCGCGCCCGCCGCGACACGTGGGGGATCGGTTCCGTGGGCACCGGTCAGTCCCGCGGCCGGGGCCGCGGGCCGCCGGCGGCCGCGGCCGCGGGCTTCTCCGGAAGCGCGGTGTCGCCGAGCGGCGCGACGGGGCGCCGCGATCCGGGCAGGCGCACGAGCGTCAGGTGGCCCTTGCCGGTGGGCGGGGCCAACAGTACGTCGTCGCCCGTCTTCAGGCCGCGGGCGATGATGACGTCGTCGTCGTTCATCGCGCCGGTTTGGACCTCCTGCATCACGAGGTCCGATCCGGCGCGCCGGTAGACGATCGGGATGCCGGCGTCGCTGCTCACGGCCTCGATCGGCACGTAGGTCGCGTTCCTGGCCTCGTAGGTCAGGATCGCGTTGCCCGTGGTCATCCCGGGCCGGAGCGTGGTGTCGGCGCGGTCGACGTTGATGTGCACCTCGAACACCTTGGCGTCGGAGTTCGGCCGCTGCTCGCCCACGTTGGCCACGCTCGCCACCGTGCCGGCGAGCGTCTTGCTCGGATCGGCATCGAGCGAGATGGTCACCGGCTGGCCCACGGCCACCTTCCGGACGTCGATCTCGTTGATGTACGTGACCGATTCCATCTGCGTGAGATCGGGCAGCGTGGCGACCGCGGCATCGAACGCGTTGATGGCCGATCCGACGGTGCGCTTCTTGCCGTCCCACTCCTTGACGTAGATGACCATGCCGGGCGAGGGGGCGCGGATGGTGAATCCGGCCATCACCGACTGCACCATCGCCAACTGGTTCTTCTGGCGGCCGAGATCGGCGCCGACCTCGCTCATCTTGGCCTGCGCCTGCAACGTCTGGGTCTTGTAATTGGCCTTGGCCTCCGCCAGGGCGCGATCGCCCTGTTCGTAGTCGATCTCCGCCTGGCGCTGGATGCTGGGCGCCTCGTAGATCGACTGTTCCTTGACGATCTTCTTCTGCTCGAGGGCCAACTCCTGCGACCGGATGTCCTCGCGCGCCTTGGAGAGGGTGAGCGTCGAGTCGAGCATCGCCTGCTCGTAAGCGGCCTGGGCCTTCTGCACGGCGAGGGTCACGTCGGCGAGCTTGGGCGCCACGCTGGCGCGGTCGAGCGTGGCGACCACGTCGCCGGCCTTCACCAGCGTGCCCTCGGGCACGAGCGACGCGATCTTCATCTGGTAGATCTGCGCCTGCATGGCGCCCTGCGGGGCCGAGATCTGCACGAACTTGCGGGCTCGCAGCTCGCCGGAGGTGGTGACGAGCACGCGGAAGTCGCCGTGCTTGACGGTCGTGTCCAGCGTCGGGTCGCTCGCGCCCTCGTGGTGCGCGAACAACCAGGTGGCCGGCACGCCGAGCAGGACGACGACGGCGGAGGCGATGAACCAGCGGGACCGGAGAAAGGCCATGGCTACTCCACCAGGAAGGGACGGCGAATGGTGCGGGCCGACGAGCCAATATGCGGCGCGCGCGCCGATCGCGCAGCAACTTTAATGAAGTCGTAATCGGAACGTATCGAAACGCTAATCTTCGACGGCCGGCGGTCCAGGCCATGTCAGAAACGCTGATCGGCGCCGTGGGCGGGCGTGTCGGTGGGCGCCGGCCCCGATGCGCCGGCGGCGCCTCGGGGGCGAAGATGCAAGGTGCTCCCATGTAATTAGTTACGATGCGGCCCGGAGGGTGCGCGCGGCGGGTCCGCGGCGTATGATTGTGGGCCATCGCGTGGCCGGCATGATCCCCGATGCACGACCCGCGATCCCGCGATGCGCAGGCTCGGGCGCGGCTACTCCGCGGCCGCCGCCTCTCCCTCCACGCTCCCACCGTCGACGCCGACATCGAGCGCGCCATGCGACGCCGCATCGCGATCCTCGCGATTGTTCTGCTGGCCGGTTGTACCGATCGTTCCACCCCGACCGCGACCCGCGCGGGCGCGCCCGCCGCGCAGGATCAGACGGGCGTCATCCAGGGCAAGCCGGCCGACACGCGGCCGATGATGCCCACCAACGCCCTGGACGTCGACACGACGCCGGTGCTGGCGCGCATCGAAGCCATGGTGACGTCGTCCCTCGCGGCGGTACCCATTCCGCCCGACGCGTTCTCGCAGGCCAGCGACGCCGTGCATCCGGACGTGGCGTGCGCCCCCGCGGCGTGGAACGGCTCGCGCTGCTGGGCCACCTACACGCCGTACCTCGGGTCGAACGCGATGGTCGAGAATCCCTCGTTCCTCGTGGCGCGCACCGAAGTGCAGTGGGCCACGCCGCCCGGCGTCACCAATCCGGTGGTGCCGAGCCCGGCAGGCGGCGGGTACAACTCGGACCCCGATCAGGCGTTCGATCCCGGCACCAACCGCCTCGTCACGTTCTATCGCGAGGTGAGCGGTGGATTCAACAAGATCTACGTCATGTCCACCGGGGACGGCCAACGGTGGACGGTGCCGCAACTGGCGTTCGAGGAGCCCAACCACAACGCGGTCTCTCCCGCCGTCGTGATCGGCGCCGACCGTGTGGCGCGCATGTGGTACGTGGAGACCGGGGGCGGCTGCGGCACGAGCCAATCGCGGGTGCACCTGCGCACCGCCCAACCCACGCCCGACCAGACGTTCGAGCAAGCCGCGTGGTCGCCCGCGTCCGACGTCGATCTCGTCCAGCCCGGCTCCGTGATCTGGCACATGGACGTGATCGCGCTCCCGCGGCGGCACGGGTACCTCGCGCTCATGGCCAGCTACGCTCCCGGCAACGATTGCGCGTCGGACGACGTGTGGCTGGCCATCAGCCACAACGGAACCTCGTGGCGCACCTTCCCGGTGCCGGTCATCTGGCGCGGCATGGCGCGCGCCAAGCAGCTCGGGATCCGCACCTGGTACCGCAGCACCATGCGGTACGACGCGGACACCGACACGCTGCACATCTGGCCCTCGGCCCTCACCATGGGCAACAAGTGGGGGGTGTATCACGCCGCCGTAGATCTCTCCGACCTGATGCGCGCCCTGCTCGCGGCCAAGCCGGCGGACCGGCCGGCGGCGGCGTTGCGCATGCCGAGCCTGGTGCCGTACGAGTTGAGACAGCGCATGCCCTGAGCTTGAAGTTTGGATTCACCGGTGGCAAGCTTCCGCACCAGCTTCTCCTCTCACGGTGAAATCCAGCATGCAAGCATTCAGGTGGCGCCGCCGGGCGGCGGGCGCGCTCGCCGTTCTCGTCCTCGGCGTGGGCCCGGCGGCCTGCCGCCGCGCCGCCGAGCAGGGCGCGGGCAAGGCCACGAAGACGATTGGCGTCTCGCTGCTCACGCGCGAAGACGAGTTCTACCGGCAACTCGAAGCGGGGCTGCGACAGGCCGCCGCCGCCCATGGCTATCGCATCATCCTGAACTCGGGCGACCGCGATCTCGCCAAGCAGCAGTCGCAGATCGACGACTTCATTGTCCAGCACGTGGACGCGATCATCGTCTGCCCGGTGGACTCCAAGGGCATCGGCCCCGCCATCCAGCGCGCCAACGCCGCCAAGATCCCGGTGTTCACCGCCGACATCGCCGCCGACGGCGGGCAGGTGGTGTCGCACGTGGCCTCGGACAACGTGGCCGGCGGGCGGCTGGCCGCGGAATACATCGCCAAGGCGCTCGGCGACCGCGGGACGGTGGGCATCATCGGCGAACCCGACGTGCAGTCGACGATCGACCGCGAGACCGGGTTCAAGGATGCGCTGCGCAGCCACCCCAACATCCAGGTGGTGTCGGACCTGAACGGCTCGGGCACGCGCGATCACGCCCTCCGGGCGGCCGACGACATGCTGCAGGCGCATCCGACGCTCGACGCCATCTTCGCGATCAACGACGAGTCGGCGCTGGGCGCGCTGTCCAGCGCGCAGTCGCACCACGCGGACAAGCTGGTGATCGTGGGCTACGACGCCGGGGCGGAAGCGCGCACGGCGATCGCCGGCAACACACCGCTCAAGGCGGACGTGGCGCAGCAGCCGGGCGAGATCGGCAAGGAGACCATCGACGCGATCGCCGACTACTTCGCCGGCAAGGCGCCGCCGGCGCGGATCGGCGTGCCGGTGCGCATCGTCGATGCGGATTCGGTGCGCGCCATGGCTCCGAGCGCCAAGCCGTAGCGCGTGGAGCTCGTGGCGCGGGGGCTGGTCAAACGGTATCCGGGAGTGCTCGCGCTGGATGACGTGGGGCTCACCGTGCGCGGCGGCGAGGTGCACGCCGTGGCGGGGGAGAACGGCGCCGGCAAGTCCACGCTCATGAAGGTGCTGGCCGGCGCGGTGTCGCCCGACGCCGGCACCCTGGCCATCGATGGGCAGCCGGTGCGGTTCACGTCGCCGCACGCCGCGCACGCGGCCGGCATCCGGATGATCCACCAGGAGTTGAGCCTCGTGCCCCAGCTCTCGGTGGCCGAGAACGTGTTTCTGGGCGCCGAGCCGTCGCGGCGCGGCGTGGTGGACCGCGACCGGCAGTCGCGCGCCGCGCGCGCCGTGCTCGACCGCCTGGGCCAGACGGGGCTCGCCGCCGACGCGCGCGTGGGCGATCTCCCGTTGGCGGCGCGCCAGATGACCGAGATCGCGAAGGCGGTGGCCGCGCGCGCCCGCGTGCTGATCATGGACGAGCCCACGGCCATCCTGGCGCAGGAAGAGACCGACGCGCTGTTCCGCGTGATCGCGCAGCTCCGCGACGAGGGGGTGGCGATCATCTACATCTCGCACCGGCTGGACGAGATCTTCCGCATCGCCGATCGCGCCACGGTGCTGCGCGACGGCCGGCTGGTGGCCAGCGCGCCCGTGGCCGAGCTCACGCGCGGCGACGTGGTGCGGCTGATGGTGGGGCGCGAGTTGGCGGCGGGGTATCCGCGGGCCGCGGGCGCCCCGGGCCCGGAGGTGTTGCGGCTGGAGGGGGTGACCTCGGGGCCGGTGCGCGACGCGTCGTTCCACCTGCGGCGCGGCGAGATCGTGGGGCTGGTGGGGCTCGTGGGCGCGGGCCGCACCGAACTGGCGCGCGCGATCTTCGGCGCGGCGCCGTTGCGGGCGGGCGCGATGTGGATGGATGGCCGGCCATACGCGCCCGCGTCGCCGCGCGACGCGATCGCGGCCGGCGTCGCGCTGCTGCCCGAGGATCGCAAGCGGCAGGGGCTGGTGCTGATGGCCACCATTCGCGAGAACGTCGCGCTGCCCTCGCTGTCCACGCTGGCGCGGGGCGGGGTGGTGGATCGCGCGCGCGAGGGCGCCGACGTGCGGCGCTGGCTCGACGCGCTCGCCGTGCGCACGCCGACGGTGGACCGGCCCGTGCAGCAGCTCTCGGGCGGCAATCAGCAGAAGGTGGTGCTGGCGCGGTGGATGCTGCGCCACGCGCGCCTGCTGGTGTTCGACGAGCCCACGCGCGGCATCGATATCGGCGCCAAGGCCGAGATCTACGGGCTGATGCGGCGCCTCGCGGACGAGGGCGCCGCGATCCTGATGATCTCGTCCGATCTGCCCGAAGCGCTGGGGATGGCGGATCGTCTCCTCGCCATGCGTGGCGGGCGCATCGTGGGCGAGCTGACGCGCGACGACGCGACGCCCGACCGGGTGGCGTCGCTGATTCTGGGCGAGAGCGCCGCCGCATGAACGCGCCTCCGATGCGCTGGCAGCGCGTGACCGATTACATGCTGGTGGTGGCCACGGTCGTCGAGGCGGCCGTCTTCGCGGCGATCGCGCCGGGGTTCCTGTCGCTGGCCAACGCCGTCAACATCGCGCTCAGCATCGCCGTGACGGGCATCCTCGCCGTGGGCATGACGGCGGTCATCCTCACGGCGGGGATCGATCTGTCGGTGGGGTCGGTGGTGGCGCTCACCGGCGTGGCCGGGGCGATGGCGGCGTCGCACGGCGTGCTGCCGGCCACGGCGGCGCTCGTCGCGGCCGTGCTCGTGGGCGTGGCCACCGGCGTCGTGAACGGCACGCTCACCGCGTATCTGCAGGTGCCGGCGTTCGTGTCCACCCTGGCCATGCTCACCATCGCGCGCGGGCTGGCGTTCATCGTGTCGAGCGGGCGAAGCATCGGCGATCTGCCGCCGTCGTTCGGGGCGTTGGGGCGTTCCGTGCTGTTGGGCATCCCGGCGCCGGTGCTGGTGATGGTGGCGGTCATGCTCGCGGGGGCGTTCGTGCTCGGCCGCACGGTGTTCGGCCGCCACATCTACGCCATCGGCGGAAACCCCGAGGCGGCGTGGCTGGCCGGCGTGAACACCAAGCGCGTGATCTGGTGGGTGTACGTGCTCAACGGCGCGCTGGCGGGCGTGGGCGGGTTGACGCTGGCGTCGCGGCTCGGGGCCGGCGTGCCCAACGCGGGCCAGCAGTACGAGCTGGACGTGATCGCCGCCGTGGTCGTGGGGGGCGCATCGCTGTTCGGCGGTCGCGGCACGATCGGCGGCACCCTGTGGGGCACGGTGTTCATCGGCGTGCTCACCAACGGGCTCAATCTGGCCAACGTGGATCCCTACGTGCAGAAGATCGCGCTGGGCGTGGTGATCGTACTGGCGGTGATCGGCGACGAGATCAGCCGGCGAAAGCGCGCCGCGGGATAGCGCCGCCGCGCCGCGCTCAGGTGGCCGTGCTGCCGCCCGGCCGGAACAGCCGTCGCATGAGCCAGACCACGAAGACGATGGGCAGCACGATGAACACGACGAACTTGAGCGCGAAAATGGTCACCAGTCCGACCGCGATGAGCAGGGCGACCGGGATGCCGAGGATCGCCATCGTGAAGAACGGGCGCAGGGCGAACAGTCGCAGCAGGGCCTTGATCATGAAACGGAACTCCCGGGGAGGGTCACCAACTCCCTACGTGTCCACCCACGGCTGAGGTTTCGCGCTGCCGGGCGCGGGAGATCAGTGCGTGGCTCCGGCGGGCGCGTGCTCGATGCGCCCCTCGGCCACGGCGTCCCACGCCGCGCCGTGCTTGACCACCTTGTACACCCGCTCGAACTCCAGCCGACCGATCCCGACGGAGCTGGGCGTGGAGTACCGCCGCACGGCCAGGTACACTTCCATGGTGTCGCGCGGCATGCGGAACACCTCGGAGAAGCGCACCACGTACCCCGCCATCGGCGCCTGGCAATGGGCAATGTGCGGCGTCTCTTCGATGGGCGGCTGGCAGGTGCCCTGCACGATGTGGCTCTCGAGGACGGCGGTGCGCAGCGCCTGCGACATGCCCGCCGTGCCGGCGTAGCCCTCGGTGCGAGGCAACAGCCGCGGATCGAGCAGCAGGTACAGCGACGGATCGCCGATGGTGAACGCGCTGCCGATCGCCGCCTGATAGATGGCCACGCGGTCGTGCACCGGGAGGTCGGCCACGCGGAGCCCGTGCCCACGGACGTAGGTATCGCCGGTCTTTGGTCCGCAGCCCGCGGCGGCGGCCAGCACGAGGGCGGCGACGAGCAGTTGACGGGGTCGGCTCATGGGGTGCGGCCCTTCTCCTCGTGCAGGCGGCCTGTCCGGCGGGTGAGCGTTCGTGCAACTTCGCAATGTAACGCGTCCCGTGGGGCGGCGGCATCGCGACCGTCGGCCGCGCGCTCGCGCGCCTAGCGTTCGTCGCGCCGTGCCGCTGCGGCGTCCCGCGCGCGGATGGGCTCGAAGGGCGCTTCTCCGGCGGCAAGGGCGCGCGGCTCCGATGGCTCGTCGTTGGCGGAGTCCGTGGCCGGCGCACGCGCGGTGAGTACGCGCGTGATGAATCGCTGTCCCTCGGACACGCGCTCGACCTCGATGGCGATGGCGTCCACCGCGGTCTCGATGCGCTCCATGCGCTTCACGCTCTCGTCCCAGTTGGCGGGGAGTGACGGTGGAGCGGGGCGGCGCCAGAGCCGGCGGGTCCAGGCGATCGCGAGGGGGATGACCAGGGCGAGCACCACGAGGTCCACGGCGTCGCGCATGGCGCTCGGCGGCACGATCGTGAACGGTGGCGGTACGCTCGTGCCGGCGCGATAGCTGGCCGGCACGCTGGCCAGGAGCTGCCCATTGTCGGCGATCTGCTGCTCGAGGTTCAGGATCCGGCTGTCCAGGAACTGCACCTCGGCCTGGAGTCCGGCGGCGTTCACCACTCTCGGGCTCTGGAGCTGCCGGGCGAGACTGGCGCGCCGGGACTGCGCCGACGAGAGCTGGTTGGACAGCTCGTCGCGGCGATGCAGCAGCGCGGCGACGTCGCGGGCAGACATCGGCCGTGCGAGGGTCTGCTGGCCGGCCAGTGGCGCGGCGCCCGGCGCGCCGGCCTGCGGTGCCGGCACGGACGGGACCTTCGCGGGCGGAGTCGTGGCCGGGGTCTGCATGGAGTGCCTTACGGAGAGCGCGCGCCCGGAGTTCCAGCGGTGGGGTGAGCGGCGCCGAGATCAGTTCAGCGTCTCGGTGTGCATCATGCCGTGCATGAAGTGCGGCTTGCCGTCCTTGGCGTCGGGCACGAAGCAGATGAACAGGTAGTTGCCGGCCGTGAAATCGGCCGAGAAGTAGCCCGTGACGCCGGGTGCCTCGAAGGCCAATCCGCCAATCGCCACGCCGGGCGGCGGGCCCTGGGGATTCTGGACCCACTCGACCAGATCCTCGCCGGTCTTTCCCGGGGCGAGCTTGACGATCTCCACTTCGTGCGGCTGCGCCGCCGCGTTGGTGACCGCGAACGCATGGTGGCCGGTGGTGAGCGCCCTGGCGAACTGGAAGCCGTAGTCCTTGAGCGTGATGGAGTCATCCACGGTCGGCGCCGCGGTCGCCGTCTGGCTGGGGGTGACGACGAACGCGCGCAGCATGCCTTTCATGAAGTGCGGGACGCCGCCGGGCACGTCCACGAAGCAGACCATCGCGTAGTTGCCGGCGGAGAGTTCGACCGTGGCGTCGGAGGTGGCGCCCGGGACGGGCGCGTTGGGTCCGCCCAGCGCCACGGCCCACGCGGGGATCGGGCCCGGATGCTTGAGCGCGGCATCGAGATCGGCCGCGGTCTTGCCGCTGTCCAGGCGGAAGATCGTCGCATGATGCAGGGTCGTCCCGTCGTTGACCAGGTTGAACGTCACGTAGCCGGCGGCGATCGAATCCGGCGCCACGTAGGCGAAGTCCTTGGCATGGATGGTGACGACCGTTGGCGCGGCAGGGGCGACGGCCGCGGCAGCGGCGGGGGTGGACTGATCCTGTTTGGCGCACGCCGCGAGCGCGGCCACCGCTGCGGCGAGGAATGCATACGTGATGCGGGCACGCATGGGACGAACCTCGGGGAGGGATGTAGGGGGGAACTGCGGCGGGTGGGAAGCGCAACACGATGGTTTCACCCGGGATTCATGTCAACCCGTGGCCGTGTCGAACGGGGCTCGACGCCGGCGGCCGGACGGCGGTAGGTTCATGCGTCTCCTGCCTGCAGGCTTGTCCCGCCATGTCGCATCTGTCCCGTATCGCGCCCCTCCTCCTCCTGGGTGCGGCGCTTGTCGCGCCACTCTCGCCGCTCGTCGCGCAGGGCGAATCCATCGATACCGCGATGATCGCGAAGATCCGCGACGTGGGGCTCAATCACTCCCAGGTCATGAACCACATGGTCTGGCTGGCCGACGTGTACGGGCCGCGGCTCGAGGGGAGTCCGGCCATCGAGCGGGCCGGCGAGTGGGCCATGAAGACCCTCGAGTCGTGGGGGCTCACCAACGTCCACGAGGAGCGCTTCCCGTTCGGCAAGGGGTGGGCCCTGGTGCACTTCGACGCCGAGATGGTGGCGCCGCAGGAGCAGCCGATCATCGCCATGCCCAAGGCCTGGACGCCGGGCACGAACGGGCCGGTGGTGGCCGACGTGGTGCGGCCCGACATCCGGACCGAGGCGGACTTCGCGAAGTATCGCGGCACGTTGCGCGGCAAGATCGTGCTCACGCAGCCGGCGCGCACGGTGCGGATGCTCACCGGGAAGATCATCCTCACGTACACGCCGGAGATGATCGACGAGATGATGACGCCGCTGCCGCTGGGGTGGAAGCCGCCGGTGCGGCGGCCGGGACCGGCGCAGGCGTTCCAACGCAAGCTGCTGAAGTTCTACAAGGACGAGGGCGTGGTGGCGCTGCTCGATCGCGGGATGGACGCCGATACCGTGACCGGCGGAAGCGATCTCTCGTGGTATGCGCAGCACACCGACGGGGGCACGTTCATGGTGCAGGCGGGCGGCCCGCACGACGCCTCGGCGGGGCAGGGGCTTCCCGAGATCACGCTCGCGGTGGAGCACTATAACCGGATGGTGCGCATCCTCGACGTGGGCGTGCCGGTGAAGATGCGGCTCGACGTGCAGACGAAGTTCTACGACGAGACGACGCCGCGCGGATTCAACATCGTGGGCGACATCCCGGGCACCGACCCGGTGCTCAAGCACCAGATCGTGATGATCGGCGCCCACTTCGATTCCTGGCATGGCGGCACGGGCGCCACCGACAACGGGGCCGGCGACGCGGCGATGATGGAGGCCATGCGCATTCTCGAAACCGTCGGCGCGAAGCCGCGCCGCACCATCCGTATCGCGCTCTGGGGCGGCGAGGAGGAGGGGCTGCTCGGGTCGAAGGCGTATGCCAGGGAACACATCGGCGATGCCGCCACGGGCACGCTCAAGCCGGGGTACGACACCTTCGACGCGTACTACAACCTGGACAACGGCAGCGGCAAGATCCGCGGCATCTGGATGGAGGACAACGCCGCCGTGGCGCCGATCTTCAAGGCGTTCCTGGCGCCGTTCCGCGACCTGGGCGTGGATCTGTTCAGCCCGCGCCCCGTGCGGTCCACCGATCACGAGACCTTCTCGGCAGGATTCGGGCTGCCGTCGTTCCAGTTCGTGCAGGATCGCCTGGAATACGCGGCGCGCACGCATCACACGAACATGGACGTCGTGGACCGCGTCCAGCCCGGCGACATGAAACAGATGTCGACGATCGTCGCGGCGATGGCCTGGCTCACCGCCGAGCGCGGCGCGATGTTGCCGCGCAATCCACTGCCCAAGCCCGAAGGAACAGGAGCGGGCGGCCCGGGGTCCAAGTGACGCGGCCTGCGCATCGGAGGTCAGCTCAACGATTACACCCGAGGTCGAGCATGGGGCGGGGCGCCGGTTGTCATGGGTCGCGGGTGGTGGGCGTGCGGTTGATCGCGGTACTACTCGCGGCGGCGCCCGCCGTGGCTCGCGCGCAGGCCGACATCGCGCGAATGCCCGCCGACTCGACGCATGCCGCCGGCGCGCATGCGCCTGGTCCGCTCTTCTCCCGGCGTGACGCCTGGATCGGCCTGGGCTTCGTGGCCGCCACGGCCGCCGCGCTGCCGCTGGATCAGCGCGTGGCGTACAACCTGCAACTCCCGCAGAACCAGAACGAGCCGGGCCTGGTTCGCGCCTCGGCCGTGTTCCGCAATATCGCCGATCCCGGCACGGTGTACATCGGCACCGGGATGTACGCGGCCGGCCTGCTGTTCCAGAATCGGACGCTGGCCGACATGGGGCTGCACGCCAGCGAGTCGCTCGCCATCGCGTCGGTGGCCGGGTTCGTGCTCAAGGGCATCGTGGGTCGGCCGCTGCCGCGCCAGCGCAACGCCGATGCCGACAGCTACGTGTTCGGCCGCGGCATGCGCGTGGACGGCAACTGGCAGGCGTTCCCGTCGGGCCACACGCTGGCCGTGTTCTCGATCGCGTCGGCGGTGACGGCCGAGGCGCAGGACCGGTGGCCGTCGCACGGCACGCTGGTGGGCGTGCTCACCTACGGCGTGGCCTCGGCGGCCGGAATCTCGCGGCTGTACAACAACGCGCACTGGGTGAGCGACGTCATCTTCGGGGCCGGCATCGGCATCTTCTCCGGCATCAAGACCGTGCAGTACGCGCACACGCATCCGGGCAATTGGGTGGATCGCCTGTTGCTGCACGCGTCGTTGGCGCCGGCGCCGGGCGGGGCGGTGGCAGCCTTCCACTTCGAGCAGCTCTGAGCGGTGGGCGCTGCCGGCGAGGCCCGGGCGAGGTCGGGCGGCACGCGGGCGCACCCGGTTGGACGGCTGGGGTAGTTAGGTTGGAGGACCGGCCGGAATCGCGCCGGCGTCCCAACACACTCCGCGCTCATGATTCTCGGTCACCTCGGCATCGCGCTCGGCGCGCGTGCCGTCAAACGCGATGCGCCGCTGGGCTGGCTGATCGCCGCCTCGTTCGCGCCGGACGTCATGGACCTGGCGTTCGCGTCGGCCGGATTCTGCAACGCGGCCGGCGCCTATTCGCATTCGCTGCCCGCGATCGGCGTCACAGCGCTCGTGCTCGGCGTGGGCGCGGCGTGGCGCACGCGTAGCGGAAAGACGGCGCTGCTCGTGGCCGGACTGGTGGTGGTGCATCTGCTGGTGGATTACCTCACGGGCCTGAAGGCGCTCTGGCCGGGGGGCCCGGTGGTGGGCCTCGACCTGTATCGGTGGGGGTGGGCCGACTTCGCGCTCGAGGCGCCGTGCATCGTCGGGGGGTGGTGGGCGGCGCGCCGCTGGGGCGATCTCCCGCGCTGGGTGGGCGGGCGGCTGGTCCTGGTCACCCTGCTGGGCGTCCAGCTCGTGGCGGATACGGTGCACAAGGAGGACCGCATCAAGCGGCCCATGGCGTGCGCCAAGGAAGGGCTCTTTCACAAGGCCCCCCTCCAGCCGGCGCGATGACAGCACGGCGCACGGAGAGTATGATCTAGGGTCCTGACTCCCCGCTCCCGGAGCTTCGATCCGCCATGCGCCGCCTCGCCCTCGCCGCCGTCCTCGCTGCCGTTCCACTGCTCGGCGCGCGCGCCCAGCGTCCCGCGCCCGTGTTCACCCACGCCGACACGCTCCGCGGGTCCAACGGCCCGGCGCGCGCCTGGTGGGATGCCACGTTCTATGATCTGCACGTGACGGTCGACCCGGCCGACAGCAGCATCAGCGGCTACAACGGCATCACGTACCGCGTGGTCGCGCCGCGCCAGGAGATGCAGATAGACCTCCAGGAGCCGCTGGTGGTGGACAGCATGCTGCAGAACCGCCAGGCCCTGCGGTACCGGCGGGACGGCAACGCGTTCTTCGTCACGCTCGAGGCGCCGCAGCGCGCGGGCGCCTCGAATACCGTGACCGTGTACTACCATGGCAAGCCGCGGGCGGCCATCCGTCCCCCGTGGGACGGCGGATTCATCTGGCAGCACGACAGCCTGGGCCACCGCTGGGTGGCCACGGCCAACGAGGGACTGGGGGCGAGCGTCTGGTGGCCCAACAAGGACTATCTGGCCGATGAACCCGACAGCCAGCGGATCGCGATCACCGTGCCCGATCCGATGATCGACGTGTCCAACGGCCGGCTGCGCACCGTCACGCCGAACGCCGACGGCACGACCACGTACGAGTGGTTCGTGGCCGACCCGATCAACAACTACGACGTCGAGGTGAACGCCGGCGACTACACGCACTTCAGCCAGATCTATCATGGCGAGGACGGCACGCTCACCATGGACTTCTGGCCGTTGGCCTATCACCTGCAAGCCGCCCAGCGGCAGTGGGCGCAGGCCACGTCCATGATGCGGTGCTTCGAGCACTGGTTCGGCCCCTACCCGTGGTACCGGGACGGCTACAAGCTCATCGAGGCGCCGCACCTGGGCATGGAGCACCAGAGCGGCGTGGCGTACGGCAATCACTTCGAGAACGGCTATCTGGGGCGCGATCTCTCGCACACCGGGCTCGGGCTGAAGTGGGACTTCATCATCGTGCACGAGAGCGCGCACGAGTGGTGGGGCAACAACATCACGATGAAGGACCAGGCCGACATGTGGGTGCACGAGAGCTTCGCCAACTACGCCGAGAGCCTCTACGAAGAGTGTCTCGACGGCAAGGAGGCGGGCGCGCGGTACGTGATCGGGGTGCGGGACAACGTGCGCAACGACCGCCCCATCGTGGCCCCGTACGGCGTGAATGCCGAAGGGTCGGGCGACATGTACTACAAGGGCGGCAACATGCTGCACACCATCCGCCAGATCGTGAACGACGACGCCAAGTGGCGCGATATCCTGCGCGGCCTGCAGAAGACCTTCTGGCACCAGACCGTGACCGGCCAGCAGGTGGAGAACTACATCAGCCGGCAGGCCGGGATGGATCTGGGCCCGGTGTTCGACGAGTACCTCAACACCACGATGATCCCCACGCTCGAGTACCGGTTCGCGGGGCGCACGGTGTCGTACCGCTGGGCGGATGTCGTCCCGGGGTTCGCGATGCCGGTGAAGGTCACGCTGGCGCCCGATCGCTACACGTTCATCCACCCCACCGCGCAGTGGCAGACCGCGTCCACGACGCTGGCCGCACCGGCCGATTTCAAGGTGGACGAGAACTTCTACGTCACGGTCAAGAACGTCGACCCAGGGAAGGAGTAACCCCCATGTCCGCCCATGCCAGCCGTGCTCGCGTTGTGCTCGCCGCGGTCGTCGCCGCGCTGTCGGTGTCCTGCAAGGTCACGCAACAGCCCGCGTCGTCCGACACGACGGCGCTCAAGCCGCTCAAGGTGGTGGACGTGGCCTACACGGACACCACCGTGAAGGCGTGCAGCGACTTCTTCGAATTCGCCAACGGCACCTGGCTGAGGACCGACACGATCCCGGCCGCCTATTCGTCGTCGGGCGTGTTCAAGGACATGGCGGATCGCAACGAACTCGTGGTGCGCTCGGTGCTCGACGACGCCGAGGCCAAGCGCGCGTCGCTGCCCGACACCAGCACGCAGCACAAGCTCGGCACCTTCTACGCCACGTGCATGGACTCCACCGCCGCCGAGGCGGCGGGACTCACGCCGTTGCTGCCGTCGCTCGCCGCCATCGATTCGGTGGCCTCGCCGGCGGCGGTCCTGGCCGCGGCCGCGAGGCTGCAGGTGGACGGCGCCAACGTGCTCTTCCGCTACTACCCCGCGGTGAACGCGCACGACGCGGCCCACTACATCGCCGACATCGACCGCGGCGGTCTCGGGCTGCCCGATCGCGACTACTATCTGAACAAGGCGGCGTCCGCCGACTCCACGCGCACGGCGTACGTGGCGCACGTGGCCCGGATGTTCGTGCTCGCCGGCGAGGACAGCGTGGCCGCGCGGGCCGACGCCGGTCGCGTGATGGCGGTGGAGACCGAGTTGGCCAGGGCGCAGCTCACGCGCGTGGCGCGGCGCGATCCCAAGGCCGTGGACCACCAGATGCCGATGGCGGCGCTCCACACGCTCGCGCCCAACGTCGACTGGCCGGCGTACTTCCACGACATCGGGCTCACCGCCGCGGTGGCGCGCGTGAACGTGGACGAGCCGGCGTTCCTCCAGCGCGTGAGCGCGCTGGTGGCCGGCCGCCCGCTGGACGACTGGCGGGCGTATCTGCGTTACCACGCGCTGTCCAGCGCCGCGCCCTGGCTCAGCTCGGCGTTCGTGAACGAGAACTTCGCGTTCAGTTCGCGACTGAGCGGCGCCAAGAAGCTGCTCCCGCGCTGGAAGCGCTGCCTGCGCGCCACCGACGGCGAGATGGGTGAAGCGCTGGGGCAGGCGTACGTGGCCAGGACGTTCCCGCCCGAGGCGCGGGCCAAGGCCAAGTCGGTGATCGACGACATCCGCGCGGCATTCAAGGAACGGCTCATGCACCTGGCCTGGATGTCCGACTCCACGCGGGCCCACGCCTTGGACAAGCTGGCGAAGATGGGCGAGAAGGTGGGCTATCCCGATACGTGGCGCGACTACTCCAAGCTGCAGGTGGCCGACGGGCCGTTCGTGCTCAACGTGCGCAACGCCGACCGCTTCGAGTGGAACCGAATCGTGAACCGGCCGGGGCAGGCGGTGGACCGCACCGAGTGGGACATCACCGTTCCCACCGTGAACGCGTACTACGATCCGAGCAAGAACGAGATGGTGTTCCCGGCCGGTGCGCTGGTGCCGCAGACGTTCGACCCCAAGGCCGACGACGCCGCCAACTATGGATCGCTGGGCGGGAGCTGGGCCGGACACGAACTCACGCACGGGTTCGACGACGAAGGGCGGCACTACGACGCCCAGGGCAATCTGCGCGACTGGTGGACGGCCGCCGATTCCCGGGCGTTCGACAAGCAGGCGCGGCTCGATGCCCAGCAGTACGACGGCTACATCCAGGTGGATACCTTCCACGTGAACGGGCAGCTGACGCTGGGCGAGAACATCGCCGACTACGGCGGCGCGCTCACCGCCTACGACGCGCTCGAGCACGCCCTGCAGCGCGACGGGCGGCCCGGCCTGATCGACGGATTCACCCCCGAGCAGCGCTACTTCATCGCCTTCGCGCAGAGTTTCCGCGCGCACACGCGCCCCGAGGAGTTGCGCCTGCGCGTGACCGTGGATCCGCACTCTCCCGATCGGTGGCGGGTGAACGGGCCGCTCTCCAACATGCAGGCGTTCGCCACGGCGTTCGGCTGCAAGCCGGGCGATCCGATGGTCCGCCCGCGCGATCTCGTGCCGAATATCTGGTAGCCACGAGCGGCGATGTCTCGATTCGCCGCGCCACTTGCGATCCGGCCGGCGACCGATCTTACTCCGATCATGTCGCCGGCCGGTCGTCCTTCACCTGGTGTGTCCATGCGCCTCACCCTCGCATCCCTCTGCCTCGCCCTCGTTGCGCCGCTCGCCGCGCAGGCCCAATCCAACGCCGTCGCCATGGGCGTGGATCAGTACGCGCGCTCGCACAACTACGACCTCGTGCATCAGCGGATCGCCGTGTCCGCGTTCGACTGGGATTCGACGTCGTTCGACGGCCGCGTGACCACCACGCTCGTCTCGCTGCGCGCGGGACTCGACTCGGTCATCCTCGACGAGGGCGCGCTGCTCTCCAATACCAGCGTCACCGGGCGCGACGGCCGCCCGCTGCGCACGGGGCGCCATGGGGATACGCTGGTCGTGTTCCCGCCGCGTCCGCTCGGTTTCCGCGACACGCTCGTGTTCACGGTGGCCTATCGCGGCAAGGTGGAGAACGGCCATGGGCTCACCTACATCACCACCGACGGCCTCGCCCACCGGCCGCGCCAGATCTGGAGCCAGGGGGAGGACATGGACAACCACCTCTGGTTTCCCACGTACGATTTTCCCAATGACAAGATGACGTGGGAACTGAGCGCCACCGTGCCCACCGGGGACGTGGCGGTGTCCAATGGACGGCTGGTGTCCGACGTCCGGCACGGCGCCACGCACACGATGACTTGGAACCAGGACCGTCCGTCGGCCACGTATCTCGTGTCGCTCGTCGTGGGGCCGTTCGCTCGCATCCACGATTCGTGGAAGGGCGTGCCCGTGGACTACTACGTCTATCACGCCGACAGCGCGCGCGCCTGGCCGCTGTTCCATGCCACGCCGGACATGATCAACACGTATTCCGAACTCACCGGCGTGCCCTATCCGTGGGCCAAGTACGCGCAGACCACGGTGGCCGACTTCTTCGGCGGCATGGAGAACGTGAGCGCCACCACGCTCGTCGACTGGCTGCCCGACGCGCGCGCCTATCAGGACCGGCCCTGGTATCTCACCCTGCTCATCCCGCACGAGTTGGCGCACCAGTGGTTCGGCGACTACGTGACCACCGAGGACTGGGCCAACCTCTGGCTCAACGAGGGCTTCGCCGAGTTCATGCCGGGCCAGTACTGGGGGCGCAAGCTGGGCGCGCACGCGGCGCAGGACTACTACGCCGACGAATACCGCCAGTACATGGCGATCGACGCCCGCAAGCCGATGGCGCTCGCCTCGTACCATTCGGACAACATCTATCCCAAGGGCGCGCTCGTGCTGCAGATGCTGCAGGACGAACTGGGCCCGACGCGCTTCTGGGCGTCGATCCACACCTACCTCACGCGGCACGCGTATGGCAACGCCACCTCGGACGATCTGCGGCAGGCCATCCTCGCGACCACGGGCGAGAACCTGAGTTGGTTCTGGAGCGAGTGGGTGTACGGCGCCGGCTATCCGGCGTTCGACGTCACGGCGCGCTACGACAGCGCGCAGGCCACGCTCAGTCTCGAGGTGAAGCAGACGCAGCGCGACACGCTCCACGCCGACAGCGCGGGCGTGCAGTTCCACGTGCCGGACGTGTTCCGGATGCCGGTCACGGTGCGCGTGGGCACGGCGCAGGGCGACGTGATGTACCACGGACAGCTGGACGCGCGCGAGCAGACGATCACGATCCCCGGGGTGAAGAGCGCGCCGACGATGGTGGTGTTCGACGACGGCAATCACGTGCTCAAGGCGCTCACCTTCGACCAGCCCACCGCGTGGCTGGCCGCCCAACTCACGCGCGACGAGAATCTGTGGGACCGCGGGTGGGCCATCAGCGAGCTCGCCAAGCGGCCCGCGGACTCCGAGGCCGCCACGGCGCTCGCCACCGCCGCGGCCCACGCCGACTACTATCTCACCCGCCAACAGGCGGTGGAAGCGCTGGGCGGCTTCTCGTCCGACGTGGCCATGGGGCCCGTGGACGCGGCGCTCAAGGACACGTCGTCCGCGGTGCGCGGCGCGGCGGTGGCCGCCCTGGGCAAGTTGGGCGGCGATCGCGCCGTGTCGCTCATCCACGACACGTTCGACCACGACAATAGCTACGACGTGCGCGCGGCCGCGGTCACGGCGCTGGTCGAGGCCGACTCGGCGCACGCCCACGACGTGCTGGCGCAGGCCCTGCGCACGCCGTCGTATCGCGAGGTCATCCAACACGCGGCCATCCAGGGCATCGCGCGCCTGCAGGATACCGCGCGCGTGAACGACCTGGCCGCGATGCTGGCGCTCGACGCGCTGCCCGCGCAGGCGTTGGGCGTGCTGGCGGCGCGCGGCGACGCGCATGCGCTCGATGCGCTGGCCGCGCATCTCGACGACCAACGGGCCGGCGTGCGCCGGTACGTGCTCACGGGGTTCCGCGTGGCCCTCACGCGTCCCGACCACTCAGTGGTGTTGGCCAGGCTCAAGAGCGCGGCCGCCGGGCTGACGCACGCCGACACGAAGGCGGCGGCCGACGCGTTGATCGCCCGGATGGAGAAGGGCGGTACGCCCGCGGGCGGGCGCGACAACTAGCGCGCCGCGCCCACCGCGGGCCAGCAACCGCCGCCGGGTCTACTGGCCCGGCGGCAGGCGGAAGATCGCCAACTGCGGCTGCAGCGCGGACAGCAGCGGATGGGCGCCGGGCGCCGCGAACTGGATGGTCACGGTGGCCGCCGTGCTCGGCGTGTCGAGCCGGTAGAACGCCACCGCGCCGGGGTCCATCCCCTGCGCGGTCGTGTCCGACGTGATCGGCGTGACCAGCTCCGGCGTCGGCGTGGGAATATCCGCCGATGCCGAGGTCGCGTACAGCCGCGCCCAGAGCTGCTTGAGGTTGCGCGACACGAAGCGATCGGCCGCCGGCGCCGTGCTGCGCGGCAGGCCGGGCAGGCTGTCGGTGTAGAGCGCCAACCCGAAGTTCGCGAACAGCGACGGGAACGACTGCCCGGTGGCATTCTCGATGTTCGCCGCGCCGGTGAGGTAGGTGTCCTCGAGCTTCCGGTACACGCCGGTGCCCATCTGATCGCCCAGCCACCGCACCAGCGCCCAGTCGCCACCGCGCCACGAGAAGCCGTTGTCGGCGTCGGAGTGCAGCGTCACGCTGGCCGTGTCGGGCAGCTGCGCGAACTTGTACGAATCGTACAGGAAGCCCTGCACGAATCCCTCCGACGAGTCGGGGAAGATCTGCGACGGATCGGTGCGGCAGGACGGCGGCGGGCACTTGTTCTCGTAGTACACCGAACCCAGCTCCTCGGCCGTGATGCTCAAGCCCTCATCCAGCCATCCCGCCTCCGGCGAGCCGCCGTGGACGATGGCGTGCTGCGAGAAGTTGATCAGGTGCTGCAACTCGTGCAGGAACACCGACGGCACGTCGAGGTCCACGGAGCTCACGGTATGCTGGCAACTCACCGTCGAGTTGGGATCTGGCACGATCGTGTAGAAGATCTCGCCCTGGTTGGAGTTGGGGTCGGAGGCGGTGTTGAAGTCCTCCTCGTCGAAGAACCCGGCCACGTAGCCCTGCGTCTGGCAGTCCGACGCCGGCGTGTCGGCATTGACCACCGGCGACATGAGCACGATCACGTGCCCGTTGTTGTCCACGTCCGACGGCTGGCCGAACGCCGAGGTGTCGATGGGGTAGAGCGTGGCGTCGAAGTACTGGCCATACTGCTGCAACTGCGTCGGCGTGAATCCACCGGCCGGCGAGAGGGTGTCGTCGTACAGCAGGATGTTGTTGCCCACGTACTCCAATTGCGCGCCCACCGCCTTCCATGCCGGCTTGTTGGGATCGAAGCTGGAGAGGACATGGAATGTTCGCACGCTTCCCACCGCCGGCGCGGGCACCACGGCGCGGGCGATCGACGCGCGAATCGCCGCCGTGCGGCCCCGGAAATCGCCGGCCAGCGCCATCGCGCGGCCCCGCTTGCGCAGCGCCTGCTCGAACGCGAGTTGGCGCGGATTGGGATGCAGCGGCGGCAGCGTGCCCACGGCGCCCGACGGGCTCATCTGCGGCGACATCTTCAGCGCGGCGATAGACGCCGACCCGCCGCTCGCCGCGCTGAGACTGTATGACACCAGCGCGTTGGTGGCCTGGTCGGTGGCGAACTCGGGCACCACCAGATAGCTGGCGCCGTTGCCGGCCAACGTCACCGTGGTTCCGCCGTTGCTGCAGTCCACGCGCGCGGTCTGCGCCACGCTCAGCTGCAGCGTACCGCTCACCGAGCATGGATTGGCGGTGATCGTCACCGGCGGTGTTTTGGTGGGCGGCGGCGTGACGGACGAGCCGCTCGAACTGCAGGCCGCGACGGCGCCGAGCAGGACGGCCGAGGCGGTGAGACGGAATGCGATCAGGCGGACTGGCATGGGGGTGGCGAAGTCGGTGGGCATGGACGGGACTCGTGCGTGGATGTCCCTGATAGCGGCCGCAGGGGGCGGAAGTTCCACGTGGTGCGTGCCCTGCCGAGCCGGCGGGGGCGCCGGCGCCCTTGCGAGCCGTCGCCAAATGAGTGATCTCTCTTAAAGATTCCTGCTAACATCCCACCCGAGGCCCATGGACGCAACCGCGCGCCCCCTGCGCCGCCGCCGGCGCGAGGGCGGCATTGCCGGACTCCGCCGCTACTCGATGCTGTTCGCCGTGGCGCTCGTGGCCTTCGGCGTGGCCGAGGTGTTGGTGTTCGCGGTCCAGCGATCGGCGGCCAACTGGGCCGACCACAGCCGCCAGGTGGCCGCGCTGGCGCGGACCGCGGAGATGGCGGCGCTCGAGCGGCAGGCGTCGGTGCGCGACCACCTCCTGTCGGCAACCCAGGATGTCCGCGCGGCCGCCCGCACCGCGGGCGCGCGGCTCACCGCCGACCTCGACTCGCTCGTCACCCTCACCGCGGACAATCCGCAGCAGCAGGCCAGGGTGCGCGCCATCGCCGCGGCGGTGGGCGCGTGGAATTCCGATTTCGCCTCGCCGGCGTTGGCCGGAACGCTCGGCAGCGGCGTGTCGCCGGCCCTCGGCGACCAGCTGTTCGCGCCGGTGGAGACGGCCTTCGGCGAGTTCCTGACCGCCGAGGACGTGCTCTACGACGACCGCCACGCCAACAGCCGCCTGGCCGCGTGGCTGGCCGTGATCGCGATGCTCATCCCCAGCGGCCTGATGGCCGGAATCGTGGTCGCGTCGGGACGTCGGTTTGCCGATCAGGCCGAGCAGGTCGTGGAGCAGCAGGCACAGCTCGAAGAGCAGGCGGTGGAGCTGGAGCAGCAGGTGCAGGAACTCGAAGTGGCGAACACCGAGCTTGGCGAGGCGGTGGGCGCCGAGCGGCGGGCGCACGACCTCGCGGTGCGGGAAACGCAGGAACGCCAGCGGAGCTCGGCGCTTCTCGACGCGGCGCTGAACAGTTCGCCCATCGGTCTCTCGCTGCTCGATCCCCAACTGCGCTACCTGCAGGTGAACGACGCCATTGCGTCGATCACCGGCCTCTCGGCCGCCGAGCACGTGGGCAAGACGCTCCGCGAGGTGAATCCCCATCTCAGTCCGGACATCGAGAAGGCGCTGCTCCAGGTGGGTCGCACCCGCGAGCCGCTGCGCAATCTGGACATGATGCGGCCCGAACCGGGTCCGAACGGCCGCGCCCGGTACCTCCTGCTCAACGTGTATCCGGTCGTCGGCGCCGGCGGCGAGATGCTGGGGCTCGGAGTGGCCGCCATCGACACCACCGACCACCGCGAGCTGCAGGAGCAGTTCCATCACGCGCAGAAACTCGAAGCGGTGGGCCGGCTCGCCGCCGGGATCGCCCACGATTTCAACAATCTGCTCACCGTGATCCGCAGCTACTGCGATCTGGTGCTCCTGGAGATCCCGGAGGGCGGGGTGGGCCGCGAGGAGATCAAGGAGATCCGGTCGGCGGGCGAGCGCGCGGCCGCGTTGTCGCGGCAGATGCTCACGATGAGCCGCAAGCAGGCGATCATTCCGCGGGCCCTGGCGGTGGGCGAGGTCATCACGGAACTCGAGCCCATGCTGCGGCGTGTCACCGGTGACGCGGTACAACTGCAGGTACAGCTCGATCAGCCGCTCGGCATCGTCCACATCGATCCCATGCAGCTCGAGCAGGTGCTCATGAACCTCGTGATCAATGCGGTGGATGCGATGCCCAGCGGTGGGCGCATCGTCATCGAAGGGTCCAACGCCGCGCTCGACGAGCAGGACGCCAAGCGATATGCCGGCCTCAGGCCCGGGAACTACACGCTGCTGAGTGTGCGCGACAACGGCACCGGCATCGACGACGCGACCCTGCGGCAGATCTTCGATCCGTTCTTCACCACCAAGCCGCCGGGTCAGGGCACCGGCCTCGGATTGTCCACCGTCTACGGCATCGTCAAGCAGGCCGGGGGACACGTGCGCGCCGACAGCCGGGTGGGGGAGGGCACGACGTTCACCGTGTGCCTGCCCTCCGAACTGCCGGAGGACCGCCTCGCCATTCGCAAGACGCCGCCGCCCAGCGTGGATGTGCGCACGCTCATGGGGACGGAGACCGTGCTGGTGGTGGAGGACGAGGACGTGTTGCGCGGCAGCATCGCTCGCGCGCTGCGCCGGCACGGCTACACCGTGCTCGAGGCCAGCCATGGCGGGGAAGCCATGCGCGTGTCGGCCGAGCATAAGGGCCCCATCCACCTCGTGGTGAGTGACTTTCACATGCCGGGGATGGACGGTCGCGAACTCGTGGCGCGGCTCGCCCCCACGCGCGCCGACATGCGCGTGCTCTTCATGAGCGGGTCGAGCCAGGGAACCGAGGCCGTGACGGGCACCGGCGGCCACGCCTTCCTCTCGAAACCGTTTGCCATCGACCAACTGCTGCTGCTCGCCCGGCACGTGATCTCGGCGTAGCATCTCGGCGCCGATGTCCGGATATGGGACGGCGCGTCCCATATCCGGCCACTGCGATGCGATGCCGTTCACGCGGCGCCCGCTCAACGTCTTGCCCAGCGACCACTTGCGGGCGCACGGCAGCGGCACGGCGCTTGCAACGCATGGCCACGTCACCTCCACCGAGGAAGCCATGCGTCTGCTCGCCCGTATCGCCGTCCCGCTCGTCGCCCTGCCGCTGGCGATGGCCGCGGCCCAGCAGCCCGACGCCGGCCCGCGCCCGATCGGGCTCGACCAGGCCGTGCAGCTGGCGCGCCGAAATTCCCCGGTCACGGCGCAGGCGCGCAACTCGGCACGGGTGGCGAACGCCACCGTGAAGAGTGCGATTGCCCAATTCCTGCCCAATCTGAGCCTGAACCAGGGAGCCAGCCGATCGGGCGGCGCGACGTTCTTCCAGGGCAAGCTCGTGCCGTATACGGGCGATCCGTGGAGCTACGGCAAGGGATATTCGGCCAGCCTCGAGCTGTTTGACGGGGGGCAGCGCTGGCTCGATTATCGCGCCGCGCAGGCGGGCCTCCAGGCGGCCGATCAGAACCAGACCGTGCAGCGGTTTACCGTGGCCCTCAACGTCAAGCAGCAGTACTTCGCGGTGCTCGCAGCGCGCGAATCCGAGGCGGCGGCGGAGCGCCAGCTCGAACAGGCCAACGAGGCGATGGCGGTGACCGAGGCCAAGATCGCGGGCGGCCAGCTCTCGCGGGCCGACTCGCTGCACAGTCTCGTGGCGGTGGGCACCGCCCGCCTGGCGCTGATCAC
The DNA here is from genome assembly GCA_035533755.1 of Gemmatimonadaceae bacterium. Taxonomy (NCBI): domain Bacteria; kingdom Pseudomonadati; phylum Gemmatimonadota; class Gemmatimonadia; order Gemmatimonadales; family Gemmatimonadaceae; species Gemmatimonadaceae bacterium. Next base: position 10,048 of record DATLTC010000089.1, on the reverse strand, counting down.
GGCCCGCGGGAACATCGCCACCGCCAATGCCGCGCTCACGCGCCTCGTGGGCGCGCCGTTCGAAGTGACGGCGATGGCCGCCGACACCGCCGCCGTGCCGCGCATCGCGCTCGACAGCGCGGCGCTCATCCAGCTCGCGGTGAACGGTCCCACGGTGCAACAGGCGGCGGCGTTGGCGTCGGCGAGCCGGTCCAGCCGGTGGGCGGCGCTCTCCCCGTACCTGCCCACGGTGTACGTCTCGTACAACTTCGGCATCAACTATACGTCGCGGGACTTCGTGCTGGGCGGCGGCTCGCAGTCCAACCACAACAACCTGAGCTTCGGCGTCAGCTACTCGCTGTTCAACAACTTCCAGCGAGAGCTGGGCGTGGTGCAGGCCAACGCCAACGCCGACAATGCGCGGGTGAGCCTGGACGACGCGCGGCTCGCGGCGCGCGAGGGCATGGTGCAGAACCTGGCCGCCCTCCGCACCGCCGAGCAGACGATCGCGCTGCAGGCGCTCCAGATCGCGGCCGCGCAGGCCGACGTGGAAGCGGTGGACCTCCAGTACCGCGTGGGCGCCAAGGCGCTCGTCGACGTGCTCGCCGCGCAGGCCGCGCTCGTGCAGGCGCGCGCGGCGCTCATCCAGGCGCGTCTGCAGGCGCGCACGGCCGGCGCGCAGATCGAAGCGCTGATCGGTCGGGACCTGGAGTGAGCGCTGCCGCTTGACACCGCGTGCGCCGCGGCGTATCTGACGAGCGTTCACCGGATGTGCCGGTTGAACCACAAGAAAGTGCTAAGACCTCTCCTCGTCCCGCGTGTCGATCACGCATCGGGAGCCATCCGTGGCCAACGAACGCCCGTCCGCCGACGCTGTCGGTACCGATCCAGCCCGCGCCGGCGCCGACCCGGTTGAAGAGTCCCCCGTCTCGCGCCGCGACTTCCTCGTCCGCGCCGGCATCTACGGCGCGGCGTTCTCGCTCGCCGGTCCGTTCCTCGGCGGCGGGGGGCTGCGCTCGCGCGTGCCCGGGGCCGCCGCGCCGGCGCTGCGGCCGAACGCCGACCCCGTGGCGCTGGCCCACGGCGTGCTGCGCACCACCACCGGTCCGCAGTCGCCGGCCCTCTTCTCGGGACTCCGCTGGCGCATGCTGGGCCCCTTCCGCGGCGGCCGCACCGATGCGGTGACCGGCGTGCCGGGCCGTCCCAACGAGTTCTACTTCGGCTCGGTGAACGGCGGCCTCTGGAAGTCCATCGACGCCGGCCGCGTGTGGGAGCCGGTGTTCGACGCGCAATCGGTGGCGTCCATCGGCGCCGTCGCGGTGGCGGCCTCGGCGCCCGATACCGTCTACGTGGGCAGCGGCGAATGCACGCTCCGCGATTCCACGGGGTTCGGCAATGGCGTCTACAAGTCCACCGACGGCGGCAAGACGTGGGCGCACCTGGGGCTCGAGGACACGCAGCACATCGGCAAGATCGCCGTCGATCCGCACAATGCGAACATCGTGTTCGTGGCCGCGATCGGCCATTTCTACGGGCCCAACCCCGAGCGCGGCGTGTTCCGCTCGCGCGACGGCGGCAAGAGCTGGGAGAAGGTGCTGTTCAAGAATGAGAACGTGGGCGCGATCGACGTCCAGATCGATCCGAGCAATCCGCGAGTGGTGTTCGCGAGCCTCTGGAACACGCGCCGTCCGCCCTGGTTCGTGTACGCGCCGTCCAACGGCCCCGGCGGCGGCATCTACAAGTCCACCGATGGCGGCAGCACGTGGAAGGAGTTGACGCAGGGCCTGCCCACCAACGGCATCGGCAAGAGCGGCATCGCCATCTCGGCCAGCCATCCTCGGCGCGTGTACGCCGTGATCGACAATCTGGAACTCGCGCCGGGCGAGAAGCCGCCGGCCGCCACCGGGGCGTTCGGCGCCGGCGCGTCGGGGCAGGGTGGATTCTTCCGCTCCGACGACGGCGGCGAGTCGTGGACCAAGATGTCCGCCGATCCGGCGCTCTGGGGACGCGGCTGGTACTTCGAACACGTGGTCTGCGATCCCAAGGACCCCGACGCCGTGTACGTGTCCAACGTCGCCGTATCGCGCACGATGGACGGCGGCAAGACCTGGGTGGCCCTGCGCGGGTCGCCCGGCGGCGATGACTACCATCAGGCGTGGATCTCACCCGACGATTCCAACACGATGATCGTGGCCAGCGATCAGGGCACGATCATCACGCGCAATGCGCGCACCGCCGACCCGCGCAACGTCACCTGGAGTTCGTGGCTCAACCAGCCCACGGCCCAGATTTATCATTGCTCGGTGGACTACCGGTACCCGTACTGGGTGACCGGCGCCCAGCAGGACAGCGGCTCGGTGGCCGTGTGTTCGCGCGGCAAGTTCGGCGAGATCTCCATGCGCGACTGGGAGCCGATCGGCGCCGGCGGCGAGAGCGGCTACACGGCCGGCGATCCGCTGCACCCGGGCATCATCTACGGCGGCACGGGCGGCCGGTACGACCTGGCGCTCAACCGCGACCTGCCGGGCACCGCCGCGCCGGCGGTGCCGGAGGGCGTGAAGGTGCGGACGGACTGGACGCAGCCGCTGGTGCTCTCCAAGGCCGATCCGCGGGCGCTGTTCTACGCCAACCAATACGTGTTCAAGTCCACCGATACCGCGGCGTCGTGGACGCGGATCTCGGGCGATCTCACGCGGCCCGATGCCTCCGCGCCGTCGAATCTCGACCAGGCGTCGGCGCGCGACTTCGACCCCAACCGCGGCAACGGCGGCGTGGTCTACACCGTGGCCCCGTCGCCGATTCTGGTGCCGATGCTCTGGGCGGGCACCGACGATGGCCTGATCCACGTGACCACCGACGACGGCAAGCAGTGGAAGGACGTGACGCCGCCGCCGCTCACCGCGTGGAGCCGCGTGACGATGATCGAGGCGTCGCACTTCGACTTCAACGCGGCCTATGCCAGCGTGGACCGCCACCAGTTGCAGGACTTCGAGCCGTACATCTATCGCACGCGCGACATGGGCCGCACCTGGGAGAAGATCACCAGCGGGCTCCCGGCGGGCGTGTACGTGCACACGGTGCGCGAGGATCCGATGCGCCAGGGGCTCCTGTTCGCCGGCACCGAGCGCGGCGCGTTCATCTCGTTCGACGACGGCGACCACTGGCAGGCACTGCAGCTCGATCTCCCGGTCACGTCCACGCGTGACTTCGAGGTGTACGGCAACGACCTGATCGTGGCCACGCACGGCCGCGGCTTCTGGGTGATCGACGACATCAGCGCGCTGCGCCAGCTCAACGATACCATCGCGCAGTCCGACGCCTATCTGTTCAAGCCGGCCACGGCCGTCAACTACCGGCAGGGCGGCGACAACGGCACGCCGTTGCAGAAGGACGAGCCGCAGGCGCCCAACCCGCCGGACGGGGCGTACATCGACTACTACCTCAAGGCGAATGCCGCCGGCGCGGTGACGCTCGAGATTCTCGACGCGTCCGGCGCCGTGCGACAGACGTTCAGCAACGAGCCGGGCGCGACGCCAGCCGCGCCGGCGGGCCGCGGCCGCGGGCGGGCAGGTGGCATCCCGAACGTCTCCCCGCTCTGGCAGGTTCCGCCCGAGCCGTTCTCGGCGGCGGCGGGCATGCACCGGGTGACGTGGAGTCCGCTCGGCGGGGGACGCCGCGGGTTCGGTGGAGGAGGACGCGGGGGCCGCGGCGGGCGCGGCGCCGCGGCGGGTCCGCCGCCGCAGACCACGGGGATGTTCACGGCGCGGCTGACCGTGAACGGCCAGAGCTACACGCAGACGTTCGAGGTGCGCCCCGACCCGCGCGTGGACCAGTAGCGCGATTCTTCACGACTTCTCGACGCGGAACGCATGCCCGCGGGCGCGGCTACCAACCGCCGCCCGCGGGCATTACGTTGCACTCTGCCTCGGAGTCCTGGTGTCGACGTTCACGCAGCGCATGCGCCTCCTGTTGCTCTCCACTGTCCTTGCCGCGGCCGCCGCGTGCGGCGGTCCGTTGCGCAACTCGCAGGATCTGCACGGGGCAGTGCTCCCGCACGCCATTCCGCGTCCGGACTTCCAACTCACCGACACCGAGGGCAAGCCGTTCTCGTTCGCGCGTGAGACGCACGGAACGCTCACCCTGCTCGCGTTCGGCTACACCCACTGTCCCGACGTGTGCCCGGTGCAGATGTCGAACATCGCTGCCGCCATGGCCCGGCTCCCGGCCGATCAGCGCGCCAGGATCCGCGTGGTGTTCGTGACCACCGATCCGCCCCGCGATTCCGCGTCGCGTCTGCGTTCCTGGCTCGACTCGTTCAACCATTCGTTCATCGGGCTGCGGGGCAGCGAGTCCGAGATCGAGGCCGCGGAGCGCGCCGTGGGCGTCGCGCTGGCGGTCAAGGAATCGAGCACGGCGTCCGACAGCGGCTACGCCGTGGGGCACGCGGCGCAGGTGTACGCCTTCACGCCCGACGACAGCGCGCATCGCGCGTACCCGTTCGGCACCCTCCAGCAGGATTGGGCGCACGATCTGCCGGAGCTGCTGCGTGGCGCGCATTGATCTCACACTGAACGCAGGACCCGCGGCATGGTGACCAAGGTGCAGTGGTGGTGCTCGGCGCAGGACCTTCCGTGGAGCTGGAAGTGGCGCGCCTATCCGGGCGTGTGGCTGGTGGTGGCCGGCGTGGCGGCCGGTTATTGGGCGCTCACGCGCCGCGCGGCCAACACGCCCTCGGCGCGGCGACGGCACGTGCTCGGATGGATCGGCGTGGCCCTGGTATGGCTCGCGCTGGACTGGCCGCTCGGTCCGCTGGCGGCCGGCTATTTGGCCAGCGCGCACGCCGTGCAGTTCCTGCTCATCACGATGGGGGCCAGTCCGCTCCTGCTGCTCGGCCTCGAACCCGGCCTGCTGGCCCGGCCCGAGCCGCAGGGGGCCGTGGGTCTCGCGCTCCGGGTGGTCACCGCCCCGCTCATGGCGGCGATCGTGTTCAACATCATCGCGGCCGCCACCCACGTACCCAGTGTGGTGGACGGGCTGATGGTGTCGCAGGGCGGGGCGTTCGTCCTCGACCTCGCGTGGCTGGTGGCCGGCCTCGTGTTCTGGTGGCCCGTGATCATGAGCGTGCCGCGGCGCGACTTCCCGGTGCTGATGAAGCTGCTGTATGTCTTCCTGGGCACGCTCATCCACTCGGGCATCGCGATCATCATGCTGCTCGCGGAATTCCCGTTGTACAGTATCTATCAACTCGCGCCACCGTTCCGGAACCTGCCGGCGATGATGGACCTCCAGATCGCGGGCGCGGTGATGGAACTCGGCGGCACGGCGATCGCGTTCAGCGTGATGACGGGATTGTTCTTCACGTGGGTGCGCCGCTCGGGCGCCGGCGACGAAGCCTGATCGCGGCGGACGGCGAGACCGCCGCCCGCGCCGGTTTCGCTACGTGCCCGCTCGCGCCACCGTGCAGTGCGCCTTGCACGTGAACCAGGCCTGGGCGCGCGGATAGTCGAGCGTCATCACCAGGCCGGCCAGGGCGTTGCCGCCCAGCGAGCCCTCCACGCGGGCGTCGGTCATCGCCGACATGAACTTGTGGAAGCTCGCGTCGGTGCGCTCGGTGAACCACACCGGGCCCACCGTGATGCCGGCAATCCGCACGCTCGGGACCTCGATCATGCGGCTGCGCGTGACCATCTGCGCGTCCTCGATCACCCGCCAATCGGGGTGCGCGGTCTCCCATCCCTCGAACACGCTCTGCGCGATCATGCTCGTGGCGCGGAATGCCGGCTCGCCGTCGTGGATCGCGGCCAGCGCCTGCGGCGTGAGCAGCGTCTCGGCGCCGGTGTCGAGCAGCAGCGAGAGCGGCCGGCCGTCCACCTGCACGACGATGCGCGGAAAGTTGAGCTCGCGCTTGCCGCCCGCCGACTTGAAACCGATCGGCATGCGCCGCGCGGCGCCCGTCGGCCGCCACCGATCGGGGCGGAGCGTGAGGCGGTGCGCCGGATAGTTCCAGGTCCACACATGGCCCGCGAACCAGGCCTGGCCGAGGATCCCGTCTCCCTGCTCGGGCCACCCCGGAATCTCCGCCACCTTGGACACCACCGCGATCGGCCGGTCCGACGGAATGGGCGGCGCCGTCTCGTCGCGCGCGAACGCGGGCACGTCGGTCACCCGCGCGCCGGGGCCCGACGCGGGCTTCTCCGAAGGCGCGACGGGCGTGCGCACGGTGAGCCCCAACCGCGTCGCGGCCGCGGCCGAGAGGAGCAGCCCACCGCCCGTGTCGGTGTACATCTCGAGCGTCGCGCCGTTCCGGGCGCGCACCTCGACGTACACGCGATCGGCGTCGAAGCGCGCCTGCAGCCGCTTGGGCACTGGGGTCGGGACCATGGCCAGCATGGCGGCGACCAGCGGTGCGGCATGACGCATCGGGACCTCGGCAAAGGGTGAACGCGATCCTGCGGCGCTTCTCTGCCTTTGACCCTCCCGGGGCACGGTCCGACACCGTGGCCCGGGGCATCAAGCGATCTTTGTGCCCCCAACGTGCGGCGAACCCCTACACGGCGCGCCGGACATCCCGGCGCCTCACCAGGCGATGCCGTAATCCTCGCCGTGATTGCTCGATCCGCCCCACATCGTGTGGTGCTGCAGGTCGAACAGGATCGCGTTGATCGGCCCCGAGGTGCGCGGCGCGAACTCCAGCGTGTAGCCCATGGCGCGTAGCGCGGCGCGCGTGGAGTCGGGGAGCGAGGTGGCGACCAGCATCTTGCCCGGCTCCAGTTCGTGCATCCCGAACGACGACCGCATCTGGTAGCTGTTCATGTTCGGCGCTTCGGTGGCCTGCTGCACGGTCATGCCGAACTCCACCACGTTCAGGAAGAATTGCAGCAGGTTCTGATCCTGCGAATCGCCCCCCTGAACGGCGAACGCCAGATACGGCGCGCCGTGCTTGAGCGCGAGGGTCGGCGTGAGCGTGACGCGGGGCCGCTTGCCGGGCTCGATCACGTTGTACGGGCCGTCCTTGGCGTACGTCACGAAGCTCTGCGCGCGTTCGCTGAGTCCGATGCCGGTGTGTCCGGCGATCACGGCCGGCACCCACCCGCCGCTCGGCGTCACCGACACCACCCACCCCTCGGCGTCGGCCGACACGATCGACGTGGTCCCCGCGTAGAAGTCGTTGTCGAACGCCGAATCGGCGTGCGTCGCGTGATCGGGCAAGAACTCCGCGGCGCCCGACATCCGTCCCGGGTTCGAGTCAGGCTTCACCGGCGGCACGCGGTCCTGCTGGCCCCCGCGCGGCTGCGACGCCTTGGGTACGAAGTCGGCCGGATTCCACTGCGCGAGCAGATCCTTGAACGGATTCACGCCGCCCTGATACGGATAGGGATCGCCGGGCTTCACGTTCGGATCGTTGTGGGTCCAGTTGATGAGGCCGAAGCGCGCCTTGGCGTACGCCTTGGACAGCAGTCCCTTGACCGGCTCCTCGGGCGGAAAGTACGGGTCGCCGTAATAGAAGTCGCGATCGGCAAACGCCAGGTTCATCACCTGATATAGCGTATGGATGTACCGGGGCGAGTTGTAGCCCATCGCCTTCACGTCCGTGTTCTCCAGCATGTTGAGCGCCTGGAGCATCACCGGGCCCTGCTGCCAGATGGGGAGCTTGTACACTTCGATGCCCTTGTAATTCGTGTGCAACGGTTCCTCGATGCGCACCTTCCAGTTGGCCAGGTCCTGCATCGTGAACAGGCCGCCCTCCTCGCGGACGCCGCGCACCATCTCGCGGGCGATGTCGCCCTTGTAGAACCGGTCGTAGGCCGCGTAGATGGCCTGCTTGCGCGTCTTGCCGGCCCTGAGCGCCTGCTGCTCCGTGTCCACGAGCTTGCGCCAGGTGGCGGCGAGATCCTTCTGCACGAACACCTCGCCCGGCTCCGGCGCCGGATGCGCCGTGCCGGGATGCGTGAGCATCACGGCGCGCGAGTACTTCCACTGGGCGAGCGTGTCCTTGTACTGCTCGATCGTGTTGCAGATCTGCGCCTCGATCGCGTAGCCGTCGGCCATCTGGATGGCCGGGGCGAGCACCTGCTTGAGCGACAGCTTGCCGTACTCGGCCACCATCGTGAGCAAGCCGCCCACGGTGCCCGGCGTGACGGCCGACAGCGGACCGTACTCGGGTGGAAAGCGATATCCCTTGCTGTGGTAGAACTCGGCGGTGGCCCCGGTGGGGGCCACGCCGAGCGCGTCGATGCCGATGACCTTCCTGGTGTGCGGATCGTAGATCAACGCCTGCGTCTCGCCGCCGCAGGAGATGGTATCCCACATCGTGCACCCCGCGGCGAGCATCGCCGCCGCGGCGTCCACCGCGTTGCCGCCTTCGGCGAAGATCAGCGCGCCGGCCGTGGCCGACAACGGCTTGCCGGTGATGGCCAGCCAGTGCGTGGCGTGCAGCGGCGGCTTCTCGGTCTGCGAGAAGCGCGGGTCCTCGGCCTGCCGGGGCTGCGCCGGTCGCGCCGCCCCCCGCTGGGCGCGCAGGGGCAACGGAGCGAGCGCCAACAGCAGCGCGAACGCCGCCGACGAGAGATGGGATCGGGACATCGACATGGTCAGACTCTATGGAATCGGTTTCTGGCTCGGCTGCGGTACGAGCACCGCCGTCTTTCCGCCGAGCAGTGCGTTGAACGCCGTCACCTGCGCGCCGAGCAGATCGTCGAGGCGGGCCTGGATGGCGGTCCATTGCTGCTGCAGGTCGCCCAGCCGCGTCTTCTCCCCGTCGGTCACCGGCATGTACGCGTCGTTCACGGCGCTGGCCAGATACAACCACTGGTCCACCACGCCGTTGGGGAAGTTGATGATGTCCTGGCCGTTGGTGTGTTGGGGTTGCACGAGTTCCACGGCCATCGAATCGAGCCGCGCGGCCAGTTGTTTGCCGGCGGATTCGACGTCGGAGGTCCGGGGCAGGTCCTTGGCGTGCGCCACGACGGCCTTCACCTGGTCGCGCACGTCGTCCAGCGTGTGTGTGTCGGCGAAGATCGCGTTGGCGCGTCCCTGGATGTCGCGCATCGCCTGTACCTGCTCGGCGTACTGCGCGGCGGTGAGCGTCACGCGCGGATCGGGCTTCACCGTGAGCGGCTCGCTGGAACTCTTGCCGTCCACCGTGAGCCGCACCGTGTAGCTGCCGGGCGCCACCGTGTAGCCTTCGGTCAGCCCGAAGAAGGTGAGCCCGGGGGGCGAGTTCAACGGCGCGGTACGCAGGTCCCACACCATGCGGTGCATGCCCGGCTTGCCGTCGATGGGGCTCGTGCCGCCGCGCCCGCCGCGGCCGGCGGCCGTGGGCTTGGCCTTGCTGCTGTACTCGCGCACCACGCCGCCGTCGGCGCCCAGGATGTCCACCTTCACGCTGGTGGAATCGGCCTTGGCGCCCACCGTGTAGTAGATGGTCGCGCCGCTCGGCGGATTGGCGCCAGACTCCGGGCCTGCGTTGGGGCTGCCCCACTGCGTGCGATAGGCATCGCGCGGTTTGAACAGCCTGGTCTCACCGCTCGACACCGCCTCGGCGCCCTGTTCGAGCGGGGCGATGTCGTCCAGAATCCAGAAGGCGCGTCCCTCGGTGGACGCGACGAGATCGCCGTCGTGGACCTGGAGGTCGGTCACCGGCACCGGTGGCAGGTTGGCCTGCAGACTCTGCCACCGTTCGCCGTCGTTGAACGACACGTAGGCGCCCGTCTCGGTGCCGGCGAACAGCAGCCCGCGCCGCGCCGGATCGGCGCGCACCACGCGCACCTGGTCGCCGTCGCGAATGCCGTTCACGAGCTGCGTCCAGCTTCTGCCGTAGTCGGTGGTCTTGTAGATGTGCGGCGCCCAGTCGCTGTACTTGTAGCCGTCGTAGGTCATGTACGCGGTGCCGTTCTCCCACGGCGAGACCTCGATCGCGTTGACGAACCCCGGGCCCATGCCCTTGGGCGTGACGTTGGTCCACGTCTTCCCGCCGTCGCGCGTGAGCTGCACGAGGCCGTCGTCGGTGCCCACCCAGATCGTCCCCGCCTCGCGCGGCGATTCGACGATGTAATAGATGGTGTTGTAC